>CAZGWG010000161.1:6582-9485 GCA_964529165.1 uncultured Sphingobacterium sp. | reverse complement strand
CGGTTTTGTTAAGCATAGTTGAGAACAGTAAATCTACCGGAGCAATGAAAGAAGCGGCATTACAAGCTTTGCAACGCTATAATAGTGATGAAATAGGTTTACGGGTGGTTAAGGCCTATCCGCAGTTCAGAGGTGATGCCGGTGTACGGAATGCTGCGCTGGAACTGTTCGCCACCAGGGTAGCCTGGGCTAATGAATTATTTATTGCGATCGGAGAAAGCAAAAGAATAAGTAAAGAGGATGTACCTGATCAGCTTGCCCGCAGATTAAAACTACTCAATGATTCCAGGATCAGTGCTCTGGCCGACCGTTATTGGCCAAATGTGAAGCTGTCAAGTTCTACAGAAAAAAATGAAGCTCTGGCTAAATATTCGAAATTAATAAAATCAGGTGCAGGGGATATTAAAAACGGAAGGATACTTTATCTGACTAACTGTGGCTACTGCCACCGGCTGTTTAATGAGGGTGGAAACATTGGCCCGGATCTTACAGGTTATGAACGCAGTAATATGAATTACTTTTTACTGAATATCATAGATCCCAATGCCGACATCAGAGAAGGTTATGGTCTTCACCGGATCGTTACAAAGGATGGACGTACGATAGAAGGTAAGATTGCCGCCAGCAATGGCGATACGCATACCATTCAAACCCAGACAGGAAAAGAAATTATACTTTCTGTTAATCAAATCAAAGAAATGAAAGCTCTGCCGGTATCCATCATGCCGGAACGTATACTCGACCGCTTAAAGGATCAGGAAATCAGGGATATATTTGCTTATATTATGAAGAAGAATTAATGTTCTTCTTCATAATATAATGGAGCAGACAAAATCATGGAACGTTGTATTTTGTAGTCCGTTGATTTTTAATTCCCAGGAACATAACTATTTATATACTGGCCCCCTATACTTTTCGTTCAATAAGGAAAGCTGATGATTTTGCTGAATATTCAGGTTTTTTCTTGAACAGGAAGCAATTTGCAGAGCTATTTCGTTTCTTTCATGACATGCATTTAGTCTGATAACTGCTCTGGTTGAATGGTTTAATTGCATATATGAATAAGTGAAAAATGATATCATATTTTGAAAACAAAAAATGAGCTTTTTAAAAAAGATTAAGTTTTCCATTAAAAGAGGATTTGACAGGATTCGGAATGAGGAAATTAAAAGGAATGTATTGCAGGCAATTCCATTTTGGATAGCCTCTGTGCTTACAGGAATAATAGCAGTTATCTATTCACAATTGTTCTTAATGGCAGAAGAGTTCGCTAAGCGTATATTTCATTATAATGGTTTACTTCTTTTTTTACTCACTCCAGCTTGTTTTTTGTTATCCTGGTGGCTTGTAAAGCATTTCGCGCCTTATGCCAAAGGCAGTGGTATTCCCCAGGTGATGGCATCTATTGATATGTCAGCGCCAAAAACAAATTCTATTGTTGACAAACTGCTTAGTTTTAAGATATTGATAGTGAAGATAGCCTCAAGCCTGGTTATGGCCGCTGGCGGAGGAGCCATCGGAAGGGAAGGCCCGACCATACAAATAGCAGCATCGGTATTTAGAATTGTAAATGAACGTCTACCCGCATGGATACCAAAAATTGCTAAGAAAAATGTTATTGTTACAGGAGCTGCCGCTGGTTTGGCTGCTGCGTTTAATACTCCTTTAGGTGGTATTGTATTTGCAATCGAAGAACTTACCAAAACTCATTTTAGTCTCTATAAGACCGCAATATTCTCTTCTGTGATCATAGCAGGTTTAACAGCACAAGGCTTACTGGGACCGTACCTTTATCTTGGTTATCCAAAGGTAAATGACCTTTCTGTATGGATAATTGCACCTGTGATGCTGGCTGCAGTTTTTAGTGGACTTTCAGGCAGCTTGATGTCAAAACTAATCCTCGGGATATTAATCTGGAAGTCTAAATTGAAATTTAAAAGTCACCAGGTGTTTTATATTGTTTTCTGTGCCCTATTCGTCGCCTTTATAGCTAACTTTTTCAGTGCAGAAATTATGGGCTCAGGAAAGGACACAATGGAGAAGGTATTATTTACCAGTAATAAACATTCAGAGTGGTTTACTCCTATATTACGAATAACCGGGCCTGTACTTTCCTTTACCGCAGGTGGTGCCGGTGGAATATTTGCTCCTGCACTTGGTGCCGGAGCTTCGATAGGATCATTTATAAGTGCCTGGTTTAGCCTTTCAGACTCGAATACTAACCTGATTATTCTGGCTGGAATGGTTGGTTTTCTAACAGGGGTTACAAGATCTCCATTTACCTCTGCTATACTTGTACTTGAGATGACTGACAGACATAGTGTGATATTCTATCTCATACTTGCCGGAATGATTGCGAGTGTGGTCTCGATTATTATTGATAGACATTCTTTATATGATCATCTTAAATATCAGTATATCAAAGAATTAAACAATGAGGAGAACAGTCGGACGAAAGCAGTCCCATCGAAACCCTGATTATCCCCCGATTACTTTATACTAAGCACCGGTATTGTAGAATTATTGATAATAAACTTGTTCTCTTTGGCTTTAACAATAGACGGAAAGCTGGCATTGGCATTTCCGGAAATTACTATAAGATCTGACTGATATTCAACGGCCTTTTTCAAAACTGATTTTGCTGTTTCTTTTGTGTTTTCAAATTCAGTATCAATGTTTTTTGTTGCATAGGATATGAGTTTATAAACTGATCTCATCAGTTTGTTGACCATGTCAAGTTCATTCAGATCATTTTTTGACTTGACTGCTCCAAACAAAATAACTTTCGAGGCATTTTTCTCTATGATTGGTAATGTCACCTCAAGCTTTGGAAGATTAGCTTCCCTGTACCAAAATGGGAACAATATCATTTTGAAATTTTCATGACGACAATTTCCGGGAAT
>CAZGWG010000161.1:4636-6572 GCA_964529165.1 uncultured Sphingobacterium sp. | reverse complement strand
GACTAAAACCGGACACGATGAGGTCTTTATAATTGAAGAAACATCCCTTTTTAATAGTAAACTAAATCGCGGTGAGCCCGCTTTTTTTTCCAGTAGAAGTAGTTCACAATTATAAATATTCGCAATCCTTGCCACAGTAGATGAGAAACTACCGTCTTCGATATGGTAATAACATTTTACTCCATGGACTTCTTCCAATCGTTTAGCATAGGATTCGAGTGATTTCATTTCTGCCATTCTTGATTCCAATCTTAATCCAATGAGTAAAGCATTCTTTCCGATAGGGTAAGGGAAATTATTTTCTTTATTAACTTTTAGCAAATGCAAAGAAGCATTATGTCTTTTACACATTGAAATGCCAATTTTGACTGCATTTTCTGTCGAGTTGGAGAAATTAATCGCCACGAGTATATTCCTTATTACTTTTTTCATAGAATCTGAATTTATGCCTGTGGAGCCTCATTAATTATCGCCTGATTATTGCTGTTACGTTCCGTTTTCTGCGAATTTGAAATCGTAAATAAGGTTTGAGTAGGGTATGCAAATTCAATTTTATCCGACTCAAATCTGCTGAGTATTTCCAGATATATTTCCTGTTGTTTATCCATAAATACATTATAATCAGCACTTAAAATGTAGTATACGAATTCAAAGTTCAGGCTGAAATCACCAAATCCTGAGAAATGCCCGCGGTCAAGCCGCACATCCTTGCTGGATTTGATAATATCTTTAACTATCCCTGGGATTGCCTTTACCTGTTCCGGTGAAGTCTGATAGGTTACACCCAGTTTGAAGACAATCCTTCGCTCTTCCATTCGCTTATAATTATGTATCTGCGAATTGGTCAGATAGGTATTTGAACAGATAAGCTGCTCACCTCCTAGGGTCCGTATACGGGTGGTTTTTATACCTATATACTCAATTGAACCCATCTTATCCTCAACTATTATGAAGTCACCGATTTCAAACGGTCTGTCAAAAAAAATCACAAAATAACTGAAAAGATCACCCAGTATAGTTTGTGCTGCAAGGGCAATGGCAATTCCTCCAATTCCCAATCCGGTTATTAGCGTGGTGACATTATAACCCAGATTATCTATTATGAAAACAGCACCCAATATCCATATTACGATATTTATAATCAGCAAAAGTCCATTGGCCTGTTTTTCTTCGGAGCCCTTGTTTTCAGTTGTTCTTATAAATGAAAAAATGAATATCTTCAGTAACGAGGTAATAATCCGGAGGATAAAAAAAGTGATAAACAATAAGGTAGCTACGTGTAGAACAGAGGCTATTTTCGGACCGATTGCCAATACATTTATGCCTAAACGGAATACAGCAAGGTAAACAAGGGGAACTATTGATTTTTCAAAAATAGAAATGATGAAATCATCAAAGGTAGTTTCGCTCTTAAATGCCCATAGTTTTAGTCGCCTTAAAACAACACGCTTAAAAATCGCAATCAGAAAAATTCCAATCAGAATAATGGAAAATGATAATAACCAATTCTGTAATGGATTACCGAAATAGATTCTGGTCAAAAGTTCAGTCATAGCCAGATTTTTTAGTCTCCAAAGGAGAAGTGAACAGATGAACAAATCAAGAAGCTACAGAGATTTATTAAAAACGGTAGGCTGGCTTAATTTGTCATTAAAGGAACAATAAACTACCTGGGATGAATTGAAAAATTCTGGTTAGGGATTATTGTTCAGGAAGTACAAATATATAAAAAATAATTTGAGGCCTAAAAATGAGGATTCTGCCGATGAAGAGCCCGATTATCCATTTAAGCAGATATCAGGTTAAATGCAATCTGCACAGGGTTTTCCGTCCGGCACTCTGAAATTAGTGATTACAAAAATGAACGAGTCAAGTTTAAGACCTGTGTATTAACTATTCTTTTAACTACTTTATCTTATTTTAATGCTCCTGGATA
>CAZGWG010000161.1:0-4626 GCA_964529165.1 uncultured Sphingobacterium sp. | reverse complement strand
AACCCTGCTGATTATTAATACTATTTTGTTCTAAAATTAATACTCTGTTGATCTAAAACAGAAAACATTGATTATTTTAACATTGAATTAAGAAGGGCAGTATTAAACTCATACTGTACCTTTTTTGTGCTATTTCATTTCAAAAACATGAGCAAACTGAACAGGAGAAAGTTTATAAGCATGACCACGGGAGCCGGTATCGCTACAGCACTTTGGGGGCCTTTATTAGAGAAGGCATTAGCTGTCGAGGCGCATAATGCCAGTCGCTCGATAAAAGACGTTGAGCATATTGTTATCCTGATGCAGGAAAACAGATCCTTTGATCATTATTTTGGCACAATGAAAGGAGTAAGAGGGTTTGGAGATCGTTTTCCAGTCCCTTTAAAGAGCGGTCATCGTGCTTTTCATCAATCTGATGGTAAGAAGATTGTACCTCCTTACCGGGCGCACGGAAAAACTTCTAATGCAGCTTTGGTTACAGGTACTCCTCATAATTTTTCGGATATGCAGGCGGCATGGAATCAGGGGAAATACGGTTTTTGGCCCTTATTTAAGACCCCTTTTTCGATGGCATATTATACCCGTGAAGAACTCCCTTTTCAATATGCAATGGCAGAATCCTTTACGATATGCGATGCCTATCATTGTTCTGTTGCTACTGGTACAGATCCTAACAGAATCGTATTCTGGTCAGGATCTAATTTCGATCCTGAAAAGCAGGCAGCTGGAATTAATTGCACAGATGAAGATTCAGAACCAGTGAATTTACGTTGTTGGATAAAAGGTGCATTACCAGAGCCTGGTTATACCTACAAAGGAAGTGCATTTAAATGGCCTACTATTCCTGATGTGCTGGATAAAGAAGGCGTTAGCTGGCGGATTTATCAGGATCCAAATGATAACTGGACAGGGGCAATGCATGGCTGTCTGGCCTTTGAAAGCTTTCGGGAGGCCAGACCCGGCTCTTCTATTTATGAGAATGGCATGCGCCACTGGACGATTGAAAATCTTAAGAACGATGTACAAAACGGTACCTTGCCGCAGGTGAGCTGGATATTGCCGTCTCAGAAAAACTCCGAACATCCTGGTGCACCATCAAGTCCGTACCGTGGTGCTGACTTTACACATGAGGTATTGGAGGCGATTACATCAAATCCGGAAACATGGAGTAAAACCGTTTTCTTTTTGACATTTGATGAGAATGACGGATTTTTCGACCATTTGCCGGCACCCGCAGTTCCTTCCTATAATCTGGATAATACACTTGCAGGGAAGTCAACAGTTGATCTCAAAGGAATGTACTTTGATAATAGCAAAGGGCAGACTAATTACCTGGATAAGCGTGATAATATATCAGGTAATTTACGTCCATGGGGGATGGGGCCTCGTGTTCCAATGTATATCTTGTCGCCATGGAGCAAGGGGGGCTGGGTAAATTCTGAAGTGGCTGATCATACCTCTGTTGCACAGTTTATTGAAAAACGATTCGGACTAACCATTCCTGCGATTAGCCCCTGGCACAGAGCGGTGAGCAGTGATCTGACTTCCGCATTCGATTTTGACAGACCAAACGATCCGGTTTTCCCAAAAATGCCTGATACATCAGATCATGAGACCAGGGATGAAGCCTCTAAACGTTTACCACAGGCAGTGGCTCCTGAAACCCCTTCCTCACTTTTTCAGGAAAAGGGTACACGTTTTTCACGCGCTCTACCATATCGACTGCATTGCCATTTTCAGGCTTTGAAAAATGATCATAAGGCTAGGCTGGTTTTTGAAAATCATGGCCTTTCCGGTGCAGTCTATCACGTTTACGATTTAAATCATTTAGAAGATATCCCGCGCCGTTATACCGTAGAATCAGGTAAATCACTGGAAGATGATTGGAAAACTGCTGAAGGGAAATATGATCTCGAAGTTTATGGCCCCAATGGATATTTTCAAAAGTTCTCAGGTAATATCGCCCGTAATGAACCTCTGGCAACAATAAGCTATGATCATCGCAGGGGTGGGATAGTGCTCAGTTTGAAGAATCAGGGTATTCTGCCATTACGTTTAAAGCTAATTTCTAATGCATATGCCTATGCCGAACAAGGTGCTTTTGAGATAGCTCCGGGAAAAACCAGGAAGAAAAGTTGGGAATTGCATCCAAGCGGAAACTGGTATGATTTCTCTGTTCAATCGGAAGAGGGCTACCTGCATCGTTTTGCAGGCCGGGTTGAAACTGGTAGGCACAGTGTCAGCGATCCGGCTATGGCTGCTGAAATTTAGAGGAGAAGGTCATTCACTTTTATTTTAGGGTTTGAACACAAGACGATTAGAAGCGACTTGCTTAAAATTAAAAGATAACCCGATCTGGTACTTTCTTGAACACAATAATGGAAATCTTAAGCACATCGTTTTTAAAGATGGCAAGGTTAATCTCAAAGTATTAATTATTCAGGCTCCTTTTATTCAGCAATGTCCTATGAGTAACCTCGCTGGCAGTGATTAACAGAGACTTAATCGGGGATGAGTTTTAAGCAGGCTCTGAGTTCAGAGCATTGGGTAATAACTAATCTTAGATTTTAAAAGCAGTCCTCTTGTTTTCAGATGTTTGATATTGTCCCTTCAGAAATTATAGGTGATCAAACCATCTAAGTAAAAATTGTCAATCCTTGTTATCCTCCTATATAATTAAAATTACTAATTCCTCTTTCGTAAAAGCAATGTAACTTAATTGCAATAATTAGTTTTTTTAACATTAAACTTTTATAATTGCAGGGATGAGTAGGAGTAAAATATTGAGATGTTTAGCTTACGTGCTGTTATTTGCAATGATAGCAGCAAGCGTTCCTTTACATCAGATTTTTCATAAACATACTTCTAACTCATCCTATACACTTACAAAGGACAAGTCAGGTTTTAAAACTCCCGAAAAATCTTGCTGTAAATTAGTGCACCTGCTTCAAACGGGTATTCTGGTCTCTTTTGTTGAATCACCTGATCAAGCTGAGCCTTGCAGTTTAGTAAGTTCTTTTTTGGCAGATACCTATATCGCTGCCCTTCATTTATTCTTAAATAAAGCTCCTCCTGTTGTTTTAGCCTGATTTTTTTTAGCTAAACAACATTTTATGAGAGACTTTATGAGGCTGAACCTGCCTGTTTTATTTATTATTTTCTTTTTTCCACTAGCTGTTTATTCACAGAATTGCAGTTATACACTCTATGGATCACTTAAAGACAGAAATAGTCGAAATGTTCTTCAGGGCGCAAGTGTTTCTATTAAAGAAAGTGGAAAGACAGTTATCACAGACAATGAGGGTCACTATCATTTTGATAAGCTCTGTTCAGGAATACATACGCTTATTATAAGTTATGTAGGATACCAAACTACCGAGATTACAATTAACCTGCAGGGCAGTCAGGAAAACAATATCTTTCTTTTACAGGAATCTAAAGAGTTAACCGGAGTGACAGTAAGAAGCACAAAAGTTGGAGATAAACCTGTTCAGATCAACAGCCGTATAAGTGCTAAAGAGCTGGAAATGTCAAGGGGGGAGGCACTAGGTGATATTCTGAAAAAGATTCCGGGTATGAGTACCGTTCAAACAGGCCCTTCTATATCAAAGCCCGTTATTCACGGCCTACACTCAAACCGTGTACTGATTTATAATGCAGGAGTGAGGCAGGAAGGTCAGCAATGGGGAAGCGAGCATGCTCCGGAAATAGATCCTTTCATTGCCAGCCAATTGACAGTTGTTAAAGGTGCATCCAGCGTAATGTATGGTGCAGATGCACTTGGAGGCGTAATTTTAGTAGAACCGGCATCTCTAAATTATCATCATGGACTTTCGGGTCAGGTCAGTCTTGTAGGAATGAGTAATAATGGCCAGGGGATTGTATCTGGAATGCTGGAAGGTTCAGGGAATGATAGAGATCATTTTAGCTGGCGTGTTCAGGGAACATTAAAAGCTGCAGGGAATTCAAAAACTCCGGATTATTATTTGCGCAACACAGGCTTTAACGAGCAAAATGCCTCCCTGCAATTCGGATATAAAAAAAATAGATTTAATGCAGATGTTTATGCCAGTACTTTTAATTCCAGGCTGGGCATTTTTACCGGATCCCATACCAGCAGTACAACAGACTTACTGAACGCAATTCAAAGGAATCAGCCGCTTCCATCTGATCAATCATCCTTAATTTATGATATTGGCAGACCCTATCAGTTGATTAATCACAATGTACTTAAACTTCGATCCGGCTACAGTTTTGAAGGGCTGGGAAAACTCAATCTGCAATACAGTATTCAGCAGAATAATCGCGAAGAATATGACCTGGTCAGGAGATCGAATGAGAACAACTATCAGCTACGTTTTGATCTGACAAGTCAGGCTCTTGATTTGTATCTGGATCATAATCCTCTTGCGGGCTTTAGCGGAAGGCTTGGCTTCAACAACATGTTTCAGCAGAATTTTTACGATGGACGCTATCTTATTCCATTTTTCGACAGCTATAGCGGTGGCATTTTCCTGATAGAAAAGAAAGTAATCAATCAATGGGAACTCGAAGCAGGCATACGGTATGATTATAAATGGATGCAGGCAAGACTTCGTGAAAATGTGCTGGATTCCTCAAGTCCCG
>CAZGWG010000160.1:0-9548 GCA_964529165.1 uncultured Sphingobacterium sp. | reverse complement strand
ATTTACTTGTGTTTTATTTAAAACTGCATTTTCCATCGAAACCCTTAATGCTTCAGTGGATATATCAAGTCCATAAAGCAGGGCTTCTGGTATATTTTTTTTCAGAGATACAGAAATACAAGCGCTTCCCGTTCCAATATCAATTATTTTAAGCCCCTTCAATGACGCTTTTGAGATTCTTAGGTCTGATAATATCCAATCAACAAGTTCTTCGGTCTCAGGCCTCGGAATGAGTACAGAGGGACTAAGTTTAAAGTTAAGTCCATAAAAATCTGTTTCACCAATAACATATTGAAGTGGTTTTCCGGTTTTTAATTCATCAAGGATTTGGAATAATGATCCCAATTTATTATCCGGTATCTCTGTATCCTTTAAATTCAGATAATTTGCCCGTTCTAGATTGAAAACAGAGCTGATAGCCAACCAGGCAATACTAACAGCCTCCTGCTTATCGTAAAAAATTGCCAGACTGTCAATATAAATCCGCTCTGCTTCTCTGAATGTCATGCTGCAAAGTAAACCAATTCAATTGAAAAATTAACAGTACCACTTTAATCAGTATAATCGAATATTAATCCATGGGCTATGAATAATTCTAAGCAATTCATAGCTATTTTTGTAGTATGTATTCCCACGAAAATTATCTTCAACGTTGTATTGATCTTGCCCGCCTTGGAACTGGATCTGTTAGTCCGAATCCAATGGTTGGTTCCGTAATAGTATGTGGCGATAAAATCATAGGTGAGGGATACCACAGAGCCTACGGTCAGGCACATGCAGAGGTAAATGCTATTAATCAGGTTTTTGAAAAATATGAAAATGCAAAAGAGCTTTTAAAACGGTCAACCATATATGTTAGTCTTGAACCTTGTTCCCATTTTGGAAAAACTCCGCCATGTGCTGACCTGATTATTTCGAATGAAATCCCTAAAGCAGTCATTGGCTGTCGTGATCCTTTTGATCAGATAAATGGTAAAGGAATTGAAAAACTGAAATCGGCTGGGATTGATGTTATTGAAGGTATCTTGACAGAGGAATGTATTGAACTCAACAAACGATTCTTTACCCGTATTCTAAAAAAGCGTCCATATATTATCTTAAAATGGGCGCAAACGGCAGATGGTTTTTTCGCACCCAATGATCGTTCTCAAAAATGGATAAGTTCTCAGCATACAAAACAATTAGTCCATCGCTGGCGAACTGAAGAAGATGCAATATTAGTAGGGAAGAATACTGCATTATCAGACAATCCTCAACTAAATAGCCGGGAATGGCCAGGGAGAAATCCAATACGTATTGTAATTGACAGGCGTTTGGAATTGCCAGATAATCTGAATGTTTTTGATCAAAGCCAGGATACGATCATATTTAATGAGAAAAAAACCGAGATCGATGACAGAATCAAATATCTGGAACTTGAAGATTTCGATAATTTACTGCCTCAATTGATTGCTTATCAACTTTATCTAATGGATATTCAATCTTTAATTGTTGAAGGTGGTGCTAAAACCTTAAACTTGTTCCTTAAAGCTGGGTTATGGGATGAAGCAAGAGTTTTTACAGGCCCAGAGAATTGGAATTCTGGTATTCCTGCGCCAATTATCTCCCATAAACCAGATGAGGAACAGACCATTGGACCGGATGTTTTGAACGTGTGGTATAATAAAGGGTAATATGGTTTACATCTTTTTAAGTGTTTGTTGCAGCGTATTTGTATCAGTCTTACTGAAACTAGCCAAGCGCTATGAAATAGATACTCAACAAGCTATAGCATGGAACTATTCCATAGCCAGTATATTAACCTGGTTTATGTTTAAACCTGAAGTTCCTCAGTTTAGTGAGAAAGTATATTCAGTCTATATAGCGCTTGGGATATTGTTGCCAGCTATATTCATAATCTTAGCTTTATCTGTAAAGTATACAGGAATTGTTAAAACTGATATAGCGCAGCGTTTATCACTTTTTATTCCTGTACTGGCATCTTTTCTATTATTTGGCGAAGTCTATTCTGGGATGAAAGTTGCCGGAATTGTGATCGCCTTTACTGCAATTATTTTATCTATTCCATGGCAAAAACAAACTGAAAAAAAGCATTCCTATTGGATTTATCCTCTTATTGTTTTCCTAGGCATGGGGATTATTGATATACTTTTTAAACAAATAGCAAAGACTGAAAATATACCCTTTACCTCTTCCCTAATAATAGTTTTCACTCTTGCATTCATTATTTCTATTCTGTATTTATTATTTCAGATCCTTGCGAATAAATTAAAACTGACACTTATCAATTTAATTTGTGGCTGGATTTTAGGAATTGCCAATTGGGGAAATATAGTATTTTACCTTAAAGCCCATCAAAGCCTTCAGGATCAACCCTCTCTGGTATTTTCGTCAATGAATATTGGAGTAATTCTTCTTGGATCAGCAGTTGGTGTCCTGATTTTCAAAGAGGAATTAAGTCGCTTGAACTACGCTGGAATTGTACTGGCACTAATTTCTATTATTATCTTAACCCTGACATAATAATGCTTTTTGACGATACTTATAAAACCATCGGGCAGCTATCAGAAGGTATATACAAAGACAAGGGTAGTAAATTTATTGCATACCTCTACCCTATTAATTCCGAAAACGACATAAAAGAGATTATTAGCTCTTTAAAGGCCGAACACTCCAAAGCAAGACATCATTGCTGGGCATTCCGATTAAGCCCCGATAGAACTGTATTTCGACTAAACGACGATGGTGAACCATCAGGAACTGCAGGCAGGCCAATTCTTAATACTTTATTATCGAATGAATTGACCAATATACTGGCGGTGGTTGTTAGGTATTTTGGAGGAACATTACTTGGAGTTCCTGGTTTAATTAATGCCTATAAATCAGCAACAATTGAGGCTGTTAAAAATGCTAAAATCATAGAGAAAACTGTGAATTCAACATTCATTATTGAGTTTGGCCATCCTCAAATGAATGAAGTGATGAAAATTGTAAAAGAAGAAGATCTTAAAACAAGTAATCATAACTTTGATCTTAACTGTTCATTTTTACTGGAAATCAGACAATCACAAGTCAATAAAGTGTTAAGTAAACTCGAAAAAGTGGAAGGCTTAAAGTGGAAGTAGTCTTTTGAAAGAAGTACACTTTAAACAGAATTTCCGCGTTTTTGTAAATAACACTGTCGATAAAACTATCAGGGTTATAATTACTTACTGAAACTAAATTCAATCAGATTTAAGCTTAAATAGGTACTAATGAAGAATAAAATTTCTGAGGCTGATTTAATACTAAATCCGGATGGAAGTATATACCATTTGAATTTACTACCAGAGGATATTGCTGATACTATTATAACTGTTGGTGATCCAGACAGAGTTACTGAAGTTAGTAAACATTTTGACCGTATTGAATTAAAAAAGGGGAAACGTGAATTCATCAGTCATACCGGCTACCTTGGTTCCCGAAGAATTACAGTCCTTTCAACAGGTATTGGAACAGATAACATTGATATTGTATTCAACGAACTGGACGCGCTGGTAAATGTTGATTTTGATACAAGAACCGAAAAGACTAACCTTAAGAGTCTGAACATTATTAGGATAGGAACATCTGGTGCCATCCAGGATGATATTGAGCTTGGGAGTATTCTGGTTTCGGAATATGGTTTAGGTTTAGATTCCCTCATTCATTACTACATGTATCATTTTTCGGAAGATGAACACAAGATTCTGGATGCCGTAAAATCACATTTTAGTCATTTAAAAGGTATTTCGCCATACATCATAGCTGCAGATCCTGATTTAATTAAAACTATAGGTAATGGTCTGGAACGCGGAATAACGATAACATCCCCCGGATTTTATGCTCCTCAAGGCAGGGAGGTCCGTGCTAAAGCTTCTTTCCCAGCTTTAATCAATGATATTCAATCTTTTTCTACTGAAAACTACAGGATCACTAATCTCGAAATGGAAACAGCGGGTATTTATGCACTTTCCCGAGTCTTGGGACATAAAGCTTTATCCGTAAATACTATTTTGGCTAACAGACTTAAGTTTAAATTTGCTCCTGATCCCGAGAAAATCATAGATAACGCTATTGAGCTTGTTTTGAGCAGATTATAATGCCTTGATTAGTTCTTGAAATTTAGCTAATGCTGTTTGTTTGTCTTGATCTAGTATAAAATCAATTTTACTCATAAGATAATCTTCCAGATTAAGGTTCGCAATCTTATCCAAACCTTTAATTACGTCTTTTCTATGATCGAGACCATATTTTAAAGCTGCATTAAAGGCTAGTTTAAAATCTTCAGGAATAGGCTTATTCGAAGCCCATACAGCAAAAACAAATGGTAAACCTGTGAAATTAAACCATTCAGCCGCCAGGTCATACTGGTAAGGATAATGATTTCTGCTGGAAAAAGTCCGGTCACCTATTTGGACAAAAGCGTCGGCATTTTCAGTTTGGACCAATTCAGGATAAATTTTCCAATGAAATTTCAGTAATACTTTTGACAAATTATTGGAAGTTCGTGATTGGGCATCAAGCTGTAAAGTTTTTATTTCATGAATGGGTTTATTACTAAAAATAAAGACAGAATCGACCTTCCCCTTTGCTCCTATACAGTAATTCGATATAATTTGATAGTCTTTTATATGAAGTAAAGCAGCTACGGGAACTAATCCTATATCAACTTGATTTTCAATTAATTTATTAGCACAAACTGAAGGGATATCTAAGCTTAAATCTATTTGATTTAATATACCGGAATGCATAATTCCATAGACAAAAGGCTTAGAGTTTGTATAACTAACTGCAGAAACTTTTATTTTAGTCAAAACTAATCTAGATTGTTTAGGTGGTTTGTATTGTTAAAATCCAGAATATGAAATTCCTTTCCATCGTATCCTAATTTATAAAGTGTGGTATTGGAATGTGGAAAATTATCCATTTCGGCAAGTGGACGATTGGTTAGCAGGCAAAGAAATAAACGCATTGCCCGTCCATGCATACAAATCAGAATATTTTGATCATCATTCTCCTCTATAAGATGTTCTAGGACAGTCAATTGTCTTTCTTTAACCTCTAAAGGGCTTTCACCTCTTTCAAATTTAAGATGAAGTTCACCCGCTCTCCATTGGCTTATCAATGTATGGAAATGAGACATTAACTCCTCGGTATTTTCCTGGCCTTCATGAATACCCCATCCTAACTCATCCAGGCCCGGATATTGTACCCATGGTATATTCCTGTCAATAAATTTTTTAACGGTCTGGTGAGTTCTTTTTAAACTGGAGGTATAAATCTTATCAAATGGAATTTGCTTATAGGCCTGATAAAAGGCTTCAGCCTGCTCCAATCCTTTATCATTCAAACTGGTGTCCATCCCTCTTCCCTGAACTATTCCCAGTTTGTTCAGATCTGTTTCACCATGGCGGATAATGTATATTGTTTTTTTCAATTCAAAACGGGTAACTTATAAAATTTCGGTTTTTCTTCTTCAGGAAACTCATAATCTGCATAATCAGTAACTACATTATAGAGAGTATCACGTTCAATCGGGTGTCTTCCAACCTGTTTGATCAGTTCAACCAATTCCTTGGTGCTCATTGCAGGATTCTGCTCTTCAGCTCCTGCCATTGAATAAATCTTAGTGGTATCATCAAGTGTTCCGTCAATGTCATCCACACCAAAATTTAAAGATAGCTGAGCTGTACCACGACTAATCATTGCCCAGTAGGCTTTAATATGCTCAAAATTATCCAGATAAATACGTGATATAGCGTAATTCCTAAGGTCTTCAATAACTGAAACTTCAGGAACATGAGACATCTGGTTATCCTGATTCCGGAACTTCAATGGTATAAAGGTTTGAAATCCACCTGTCTTATCCTGTAATAAACGTAGCCGTTCAAGATGGTCAACACGATGTTTGAATTCTTCAATATGGCCGTACAACATTGTAGCATTGGATTTCATTCCAAGCTTATGCCATTCTTCATGAATTTGCAGCCATTGTTCACCTGTACATTTATCCTTAGCAATTTTTTCTCTGATTTCAGGATGAAAAATTTCTGCACCTCCCCCGGGAATCGAATCCAGACCGGCTTCTTTCATTAATTTCATCCCGCTTGTATAATCAATTTTGGCTTTTTTAAATATATAATGGTATTCTACCGGAGTTAAAGCCTTTATATGAAGCCCAGGACGATGTTTATGTATTGCGGTAAATAACTCAGAATAAAATTTAAGATCATATTGAGGTAATACTCCTCCAACCAAATGAACTTCAGTGACCGGTTCAGAATCGTACTTTCTGACAATTTCCATCATTTCTTCCATCGTATATTCCCATCCTTGGGATCTTTCCTTAATCAGGACAGAATAGGAACAAAACTTACAGTCGTAGACACATAAATTTGTAGGTTCAATATGAAAATTACGATTGAAATAAGTTTTATCACCATGACGTTTTTCACGGATGTAATTAGCAAGAACGCCCAGATATCCCAGTTCGCCTTTTTCATAAAGCAGAATACCTTCATCAACAGAAATACGCTCATTTAATTTAACTTTTTCTGCGATTGATTTCAAATCAACAGAAAGACTCTTATCAAGTAAAAGCAGGTCCAGATTTAATTCGCTTTTCATTATTTTCTTTCCGCAAAAATACGGAAATGAATAGATTCATTATCATACAGAGGTAAAAGCATTTGAAATAAATCCTGATCAGGGTTATGAATGTATTAAATTACATCTGTTTGTAATTTAATGTGAAAAATAGGGTTCAATTTTTATTCTTTGATTAACTTGAGCAAACACTTTCATTTACTGAAATAAAAGTGAAACTTGCTTCCTTAATCTATCAAAGTGATATCTTGGATTCTGCTATAGAACAAAGGAATTAAAAGCATAAACGCAAGCAGTCCAAATCTAAAGGATTTTAAAATAATTAAATACAGATGAAAATAGAGACTATAGCTATTCATGCAGGCAATCAAATAGATAAATATACCAGAGCTGCTATTCAGCCTATTACCTTGTCTTCTACTTTTGAACGAGGGGAAGATGGTGGATTTCCTGGTGGATTCATTTATTCAAGAATAGATAATCCTAATAGAAAATCACTTGAGAATGTGGTCGCTAAGCTTGAAGGAGCTGATGATGCGGCAGCTTTTTCATCCGGTAATGCTGCAGGTGCTGCTGTTTTTCAGGCTTTAGGTCCCGGCTCTCACATTATTGCTCCGGATGACATGTATCATGGTCTAAGAAATCAATTGTTACAAGTTTTTGAAGGGATTATCGAGGTAAGTTTTATTGATCTGGCCAATCTCAACGCAATAAAAAATGCCATCAGGCAAAATACCCGTCTGATATGGGTTGAAACTCCTTCAAACCCCCTTTTAAAGATAAGTGATCTTAGAGCGATAACTGAACTGGCTAAATCAAATGGTATTCTGGTTGCTTGCGATAATACATTCAGTACCCCGGTGTTTCAAAGACCATTGGACCTAGGCTGTGATTTGGTTATG
This sequence comes from uncultured Sphingobacterium sp., assembly GCA_964529165.1. GTDB lineage: Bacteria > Bacteroidota > Bacteroidia > Sphingobacteriales > Sphingobacteriaceae > Daejeonella. The sequence continues at coordinate 2,019 of CAZGWG010000160.1, read as the reverse complement.
CACTCCTCCACAAAGTATTTTGGAGGGCATAGTGATGTAATTGGAGGAGTACTTGCCTGCAAAAGAAACGATGAGATATGGAAAAAAATTAAAAATATCCAGGTATTATCCGGAGCTGTTCCATCACCTTTCGACTGTTTTTTAATTGTCAGGGGAATTAAGACACTTCCTTATCGCATGCGTGGCCATGCACACAATGCCGCACTGATTGCCGAATTTTTGAATTCTCACGATCGGGTTGAACAGGTATTTTATCCGGGTTTAAAGAGCCATCCAGGCTATGAAATTGCAAAAAGCCAGATGAGTGAATATGGAGGCGTGGTATCTTTCCTTGTAAAAGGCGGAGCTGCTGAAGCAAGAAAAGTTGTAAACCGGGTGAATGTTTTTACTCAGGCCACAAGTTTGGGCGGAGTTGAAAGTCTCATAGAACACCGGGCTTCTATTGAAGGGCCGGAAACAAAAACTCCTCAAAATCTGATTCGAATTTCTGTGGGTTTGGAGAATTCTGAAGACCTTATTCAGGATCTCAGGAAGGCTTTGGGATAAAATTAAATTTAATTGATTGTATATCAATAATTTACAAAGTCAATAAAAATTTAATTTGGTTTAAATATATGCATACTGCTATATTTGAAACAATATTTGGTAGCAATACCAATCTGTCTTCAATAAAATTACTTTATTGATTTATACAGAAGTGGCGAGAGATCAGGCTCTATGACCCACTGACAACCCCCCGATCGGTTTCGGGGAAGGTGCCAATTCCTGTCCCGAAAGGGAAACTATAAATTCATATTGAAAATGAAAAAAGAACAATTCCCAGTTTCTGCATTTCCGAAAGCGGAGCTCACAATTACATCCTCAGGTCTTCATTACGCTTCTGTATCAACATATTGTTGTATGTGTATGACCTTAAATCATTGTTGTTAAGCATACCTTAATAAGGTAATTGCCTTTAATTAGTGTAAAACAACAATTTCAACTACATTGATATCTCTTCAACAACATTTCAATTTAATTTTTAATTAAACCTAACATTCAATAATTATGTCAGCTCAAAATTTAAAATTCGAAACTCTACAAGTCCATGCAGGTCAGGAAGCTGATCCAACAACAGGTTCCCGTGCAGTTCCTATTTACCAAACTACATCTTACGTTTTTAATAGTTCAGAACATGGCGCGAATTTATTTGCTCTAAAAGAATTTGGAAACATTTATACCCGTCTGATGAATCCAACTACTGATGTTTTCGAAAAACGGGTAGCTGCTCTTGAGGGTGGTGTTGCCGCATTAGCTGTTTCTTCCGGTCAGGCAGCTCAGTTCATTGCGTTAAATAACATTCTTCAGTCAGGCGATAATTTTGTAACTTCTTCGTACCTGTATGGCGGTACATATAATCAATTCAAGGTAGCTTTTAAGCGCTTAGGAATTGAAGTACGCTTTGCAAATGGGGATGATGCGAAAAGTATTGATTCATTAATCGATGATAAGACCAAAGCTATCTATCTTGAAACGATAGGAAATCCTAGTTTCAGTATACCTGATTTTGAGAAAATTGCTGAGGTTGCCAAAAAATATGATCTGCCATTAATCGTTGATAATACTTTCGGTGCAGCAGGGTATCTATTCCGTCCCCTTGAACATGGTGCTCATATAGTTGTTCAATCAGCAACAAAGTGGATCGGTGGGCATGGAACCAGTATTGGTGGTGTAATTGTAGATGGCGGAAATTATAACTGGGGAAATGGAAAATTCCCACAATTCACTGAACCTTCTGAAGGGTATCATGGTTTAGTGTTCAATAGTGTATTTGGTATTGGTGGTCCTTTTGGAAATATTCAGTTTATTATTCGTGCCCGCGTAGAAGGTTTACGCGATTTTGGACCAGCCCAATCACCGTTTAATTCATTTCTGCTTCTGCAGGGCTTGGAGACACTGTCACTTCGTGTTCAGCGCCATGTAGATAATGCCCTTGATTTATCTTTGTGGTTTGTAAGCGATCCTCAGGTCGATGAGGTT
>CAZGWG010000159.1:0-9563 GCA_964529165.1 uncultured Sphingobacterium sp. | reverse complement strand
TCAAGTCCGCTGAGGGCATTGTTCAAAACAGGGCCGTTTCGCCAATATGAACTGACATAGACTCCATGCCACATATCTTCAATGTTATCAACATCCTTTCCAATACAGAAATCGTTAAGATAACTGTTAATTGCTGTGACCACAGCCATTGCTCTTTGAGTAAATGTTGCACAGCCCAGCCCATACAAGCCAGGCTCAGAGGTCTCAACTTTTACTACAATCAGGTTAGAACCTGCCGGGGCACAGGCAATGGCTTTTACATTTGTTATTTTAACGGGAGCCATTCCCCGCGTATAGGAAGGAGCTTCTTTTTCAGAGGCTCTGACAGATGATGAACCAAACATTCCCACAATTCCTGCGGTCGAACCTATTCCGAGCATCTTAAGTGCTTCACGACGGCCATAGGTGTGTTGATCTTTTTTATTATTCATATTCAAAAGCTTGTTAAATTTTCAGAAATCTTATATTGTCAAAGTCTGTCAAAAGATAATTATTTTTTGACAGAATTTATAAAAATGCGCCGTTTAAACTCTATGATAGTCTGGTTTCCAATTTTCTATCAGCAGCTTAATAGCCCTGTTTGTTAAATTCTCTTTTAATGCTTTCTGGACCAGCTCCACAAATTCTTCATCAGATGCAAAGCGAAGTGCCACAATTTGGCTTATGTGTAATCCTGAAGGAAGAGGCTTTCCACTAAGAAGGAAATACCTGAAGTTTTCCTCAGCACGTATTGCTCTATCCTGTGCCTTTAGGGGAAAAACCCGAACGAACCAGAACAGCATTAGAGAACATATGAATAGCAGAGTAAGCAGACTTGCAGCGTATAATTTGTCAGTTCCAAATGATTCAATAAGATTGATTAATGATCCAATCAATCCTGAAATCTGCAAGAATGCAAGTACCCTATGATAGCCAATCACAAAGCGTGCGTGATTTTTATAATTTTGTTCCATATTTATTTGCTTGTAATTTTAAATTCTGTTCTCCTGTTATTCTTTCTGTTTTCTTCAGTTGAATTGTCATTAAGTGGAAGTCCTTCCCCATAGCCCTTATAGCTGATCTTATTTGCAGAAACATGATTATTTAACAGGTAATTATAGACTGTACGAGCTCGGTTTTCCGAAAGCTCCTGATTTGATTTTTCATCACCTATGTCATCAGTATGCCCGCCAATTTCGATTGAGACTGATGGGTTTTCTTTTATGAAACGAATCAGTTGCTGCAATTCCGTTTTCGATTCAGGGAGGATGTTAAATTTGCCACTCTCAAAAAAGATGTTGTTAAGTACCACAAGGCCGCCAATCTCGATTTTCTGTAAAGGAATTTCTAAAATAAACGGTTTATTGATAAGGTTAAGATCAGGTGTGAAGTTTTGAGAATAAAACAAATATCCATCTTTTGAAACATTCAATCCAAAAGAATTTCCTGCCTTCATGGTTGCCAGAAACTCACCTGTCTCAGAATCAATTATGTCGTCAAAAATTGTTTTCCCATCTTTCAGATTAATGATTTCGATCTTAGCATTAAGAATTTCCTTCGTGATTTTGTCAAAAACCAGTCCCTTTACATAAGTTACGACATTAGGTCTCATAGCTTCAGGCAGTTCGAATGAGTATATATCAAGTCCGCCATATCCGCCCTTCTGGTTAGTAGAGAAAAATGCAAGTTTACCATTGCTGCTGATACTTAATCCACTTTCCTCTCCAAAAGTATTGATGGGGTAGCCCAGATTCTGAGGTTTTTTCCAGCCTGTATGAACTTCATCCTTGAAAACTTTCCGGCTCATAAAAAGATCCTTATTACCAAGTCCGGGCCAGCCATTCGATGAAAAATAAAGGCTTTCGTCATCTGGATGAATAAATGGTGATTGCTCGTCGTATGGAGTATTAATTTCGGCTCCAAGATTTACTGGGATCCCCCAGGAACCATCGGAATTGAGATCAGATTTCCAAATATCATACCCGCCAAATCCACCTTTTCGGGTGCTTACAAAGTATAAGGTTCTGCCATCGGCACTGATAGATGGCTGAGATTCCCAGCCAGGAGTGTTTACCGGAGCTCCAATATTGAAGGGTTTACTCCAGCCATTTCCTTCCCACCTGGATATGTAGATATCACATCTTCCTAAACCATCCGGACGATTACAGCCTGTGAAAAATAAATAGTTGCCGTCAGGAGAAATGCATTGGGCTCCTTCATTGTAATTGTAAGTATTTATCTCTTTACTTAAATACTCGGATGTCGACCATACGCTGTCTTGCTTAACACTCTTGAAAAAATCTTCATTTTTGTTAGTTTGGCGGGTGAATATGATCATTTTTTCATCAGCAGTGATTACAGGTAGGTATTCTTCTTCTTTAGAATTAATTCCAGGCCCAAGATTTACAGGTTTAAAACTTACCGGATTCTTTATTGCTTCAAGGCTAAAGCTGCAATCAGCAATATATTTCTCTGTCTTCAGCTTACTTTCTGCACGAAGACCGGGGTAGGAAAGATATTTATTGAAATGTTCGAAGGCCCTGGCATAATTGCCTGTATTTAATTCGCTCTCTGCAATTCCATAATAAGTGAGAGGTAAGAATTCAGGATTTAATTCCAGAACCTTATTATAATTGATCATGGCATTTTGGTAATTTCCCGATATTCTGTGAATATCACCCAACTGTTGATAAGCAGCGATAAAATTTTTGTCAAGGTTGACGGCCTGATTCAATTCACCAATAGCCTTTTCATACAATCTGTAGCTTAAATATTGATTTGCAAGAAGATAGGATTTCTGTGCCTGTTTAACAGGTGAGGAAGCTTGTTTTTGGGCAAAACAAATTGTTGGTAAAAGAAATAAACAAAACAGTAATTTTTTCATTCAAATCAGGGTATCCCTGTATATGAAGGTAGAAAATATTCGGCACTAAGCCTATTAACCAGTAGTTAAAGTATTTACAATTCCTTAAGACGCGGTAAATCGAAGTTTTAAAGAGTTATGGAATATTGAGATACTTGTGGGTCTGAAGGGAAATTTCCCACTTTGGATTCTCCTTGACATATTCAATAATCAGGGGGATTACTTCAGATGCTTTTGACCACTCTGGTTGCAGGTATAATTTACATTCTTTTGATACCGTAGTAGCGTATTCCTCTGCCCATTTGAAGTCGCTTTTGTTGAAAATGATGACCTTTAATTCTCCTGCCAATGGAGCGATATCCGGACGAGGTGCTTTAAATTTTTTAGGTGAAAGACAAATCCAATCCCATGTACCTGAGAGTGGATAAGCACCTGAAGTTTCAATAAATGTTTTTATTCCCTTTTTTTTTAATTCTGAGGTCAAATAATCCAGATTATAAATCAGGGGCTCACCTCCGGTTACTACAACCGCTTTGCCAGGGTATTTTTCTGCATTTTTTACAATCTCATCAGCATGGCTTAAAGGATGTAATTCTGCATCCCAGCTTTCCTTTACATCACACCAGTGACAACCAACATCGCAACCTCCTAAACGAATAAAGTAGGCTGCTTTTCCGGAATGAAATCCTTCACCCTGTATGGTATAGAATTCTTCCATTAATGGTAATAAGGTGCCGTCTGCTGGAATTTGATGTGCCATTTTGTAATTTAGAGCGCAAATATACTTAAGTTTAAGGGATCAACCTTACCCAAAATGTTTAGAGACATAATGCTGACAATTTAACTTGCTTATGAACTGGATTCATGTACTCCCATTAAACATTATTGCTTCGGAGGATTTCATCAAAATAGTAAGGGTTTCAGGACTAAAACTATGCATAGTGAAAACCGGGAGTGAATTTTATGCCGTACAGAGTAAATGCCCTCATGCAGGTGCAGACCTTAGTAAAGGATGGTGTGATTCAGGTAAATTGATATGTCCTTATCATCGGCACGAATTCGATCTTATTACTGGTCGCGGTGCGAAAGGGCAAGGCAATTATTTAGTTACTTATCCTGTCGAAATCAGAGATGACGGACTATATATAGGAATTTCAAAACCATGGTGGAAGTTCTGGTGAAATTTCTGATCTTATTTAAAAAGGTATTTTTTACAGAATTCTTCACTGTTTAGAATTTCGATATCTGAGAAATAGAAATCTGTTTTATTTTCAGTGATGATGCAATTACAATCACTTTCCAAAGCTGCATAATATTCAAGTCCATCCTCAAAATCATGAATGGAGGCATTTTTCAAACAGTTAATAACAGCGTCACATGAATTAGAGGCTACGTCAATATGCTCTGACAGTATTTTTATTTTCGACTTCGCGACACTGCTGTTGTGTTTTTTTTCTGCAAAATAATAGGCAATGGACAGACAAATAGGAGAAGTCAGCAAGTTGAATTTTTTATTCCCGGCCAGACTCAATATTCTTGCCGAATTTGTGAAAGTAGGGTATTCTTTATTCAGTACAGAAACCAGAATGCTTGCATCCAGAAAAATGTTCATTTTTTTGATTCAAAAAATTCTTTTTTAGCCGACTTTCTGCTTCGTTTGGTATGATACTCAGCTTTACCTTCTGCAATTAGATTTACCCAATCAGCTATTGGGTATTGTTCGAAAGATTTATAATCAGATGATGTAATTTTAGTCAAAAGAAATTCGATAAGCTTTGATAAGCTAATGTTGTTTTCTTCTGCATACTTTTTGGCTTTATTAATGACCTCTTCATTAAAGCTTAGTGTCAATTTAGCATTCATAATAAAATCCTTTCTGCTAAGACACAAAAATAATACTTGTTACGTGTTATTAAAAAAAATATTACGTATTTATTAATAAATTTCTTTTTTTGCAGAAGCAAGGGTGTTTTTGAGTAAGCCGACGATAGTCATCAAACCAACACCTCCAGGAACAGGAGTTATCCAAGAAGATTTAGGTGCTACATTTTCAAAATCAACATCACCATAGAGCTTAAAACCTGATTTAGTCTCCGTTGAGCTTTCGCGATTCATTCCTACATCTATTACGATAGCTCCTTCTTTTACCATGTCGGCTGTTATGAAATTCTTTTTACCAATTGCAACAATTAGAATATCGGCATCAAGACTATATTTTTTAATATCCGGGGTCTTACTGTGGCAAATGGTTACTGTACAATTCCCGGGATTCGAATTCCTTGCCATTAATATGCTCATAGGTGAACCTACTATATTGCTTCTCCCAACCACCACACAATGTTTTCCTGCGGTATCGATTCCATATTCTTGAAGCATCAGTAAAATTCCATAAGGTGTTGCTGGTAAGAAGGATGGAAGGTTACGCTGCATCCTTCCAAGGTTGACAGGATGGAAGCCATCCACATCTTTTTCGGGCGATATTTTTTCTGTGACTTTATCGGCAGAAATGTGCTTTGGAAGAGGAAGCTGAACAAGTATGCCATCTGTCTCAGGATCCTTATTGACCTCATCGATTTTCTGAAGTAATTCAGCTTCGGTAATCGTGTTCTCAAAACGATATAAGGTAGAATTAAAACCTACTTTCTCACAGTTTTTTATTTTACTTGCAACATAGGTTTCTGATCCGCCATCATGCCCTACAAGTATGGCTACCAAATGAGGTTTACGGCCTGTATTTTTTAAAATTTCGGCCGCCTCGATTGCGATTCTTTCTTTTAATTTCTCTGAAACAAATTTCCCGTCGAGTAACTTCATTTTATTGAAAATATTGTATTTATTAACATTTATTGGCTTATTAACATATTAATTTCGCAATTCGCGTAATGCAAATTAATGAATTAATCTAATTTCAAAACGGCCATGAATGCAGTCTGAGGTATTTCCACATTACCAACCTGTCTCATTCGCTTTTTACCCTTTTTCTGCTTTTCAAGAAGTTTACGTTTCCTTGAAATATCACCTCCATAACACTTTGCTGTAACATCTTTACGTAGGGCCTTTACGGTTTCGCGCGCAATAATTTTTGCTCCAATAGAAGCCTGAATGATAATCTCAAATTGCTGACGAGGAATAAGTTCCCTTAGTTTTTCACATATCTTTTTACCAAAATTATAAGAGTTTGTTCTATGAATTAAGGAGGAAAGGGCATCAACAGGTTCACTATTTAATAATATATCTAAACGTACCAGGTCAGACTGCCGGTAACCAATCTGGTGATAATCAAATGACGCATACCCTTTGGAAATTGTTTTCAAACGATCATAAAAATCGAATACAATTTCACCCATTGGCATTTCAAAGATCAGCTCAACCCGATCGGATGTCAGATAAGATTGATTAATTATTGTACCACGTTTCTGAATACAAAGCGACATGATGGGGCCTACAAATTCAGATTTGGTAATAATATTTGCCTTGATATAAGGTTCTTCAACATGATCAAGTTTGCTGGGATCAGGCAAATCAGAGGGATTATGCACGTCGATTTCTAGCCCCTTGGAAGTAAATGCCTTATATGATACGTTCGGAACAGTGGTAATCACTGTCATATCGAATTCTCTTTCCAGTCGTTCCTGAATAATCTCCATGTGAAGCATCCCGAGGAAACCGCAACGGAAACCAAAGCCGAGAGCTGCTGATGATTCAGGTTCGAACACAATAGACGCATCATTAAGCTGCAGTTTGTGCATACTTTCGCGAAGTTCCTCGTATTCATCAGTATCGACAGGATAAATACCTGCAAATACCATTGGCTTTACTTCTTCAAAACCCTTGATCGGTTCTGAACTTGGCTTATCCTTATGAGTGATTGTATCTCCAACCTTAACTTCACGTGCTTCCTTTATTCCCGAAATGATATAACCAACATCACCGGTTTTTATCACATCCTTTGGTTTTTGAGTTAGTTTTAACGTCCCTACTTCCTCTGCGATATAGTCTTTGTCAGTTGCTACAAATTTTACCTTATCTCCTTTACGGATTTCTCCGTTAAGTACTTTATAATACGCAATAATCCCTCTGAATGAATTAAAAACAGAATCAAATATCAAAGCCTGCAATTCTCCATCAGGATTACCCTTTGGAGCAGGAATACGTTCTATGATGGCCTTTAAAATGTTATCGATACCCAATCCGGTTTTTCCTGATGCCGGAATAATTTCTTCACGTTTACAGCCAATCAATTCTATGATCTGGTCTTTTACTTCTTCCGGCATAGCTCCTGGAAGGTCCATCTTATTTAAAATGGGTATTATCTCGAGGTCATGCTCAAGTGCGAGGTACAAATTAGATATGGTTTGGGCTTGTATTCCCTGGGAAGCATCAACAATTAATAGTGCACCTTCACAGGCCGCAATTGAACGGGAAACTTCATAGGAAAAATCGACGTGACCAGGCGTGTCTATGAGATTAAGAACATAGGCCTGCCCGTCCTGGATATAATCCATTTGGATCGCATGACTCTTAATGGTAATCCCGCGTTCACGTTCCAGATCCATATCGTCAAGAAGTTGAGCCTGCGATTCGCGCTGGGTAATTGTATTGGTATACTCCAGAAGACGGTCAGCTAATGTGCTTTTACCGTGATCAATATGAGCAATTATGCAAAAGTTACGTATATACTTCATTTAAGGCGCAAATATAGTTTATTAAGCTCAAATTTTATCGCAATAAATGAATTCATAATCCTCATTTATAATGCCTGTTAGGGCTGATCTTCATCCCAAAGTATTTGTAATTTTTTTAATGTACCTTTCTTAATAGCTAATTTTTTTTTCTATTTTGGAGATTAATCACTTATAATATTAATGAATTCATGACAATTGGTATTTTGCTTGAGCCCTCTCCGGAAACGCGGGTTTCTTTAATTCCCGAACATATTTCAGTCCTGAAGAAACATAATATACATGTATTAGTAGAGAATAATTGTGGAGCCAATGCATTTGCTCCTGATGTTCTTTATGCTGAACAAGGGGCAGAGATCAGTTCAAGAGAAAATATCTTAAAGAACTCAGATATTTTATTAAGTATTCATCCGCTAAGGGATGAAGATCTTAACAAAGCCAAAAAATCAGTTGTTGTTCTTGGAGTTTTTAATCCCCTTGCTAATTTCGAATTAATCAAGAAATGGGCAGAGCTTGGCGTAACCACATTCAGTATGGATATGTTGCCCCGTACCACCAGGGCACAAAGTATGGATATTCTGAGCTCTCAGGCTAATATTGCTGGGTATAAAGCTGTAATTCTTGCTGCAATGAATCTGCCCAAGTATTTTCCAATGTTTATGACTGCTGCAGGTAGTATAGCTCCGGCAAAAGTAATGATATTGGGAGCAGGAGTTGCTGGACTCCAGGCCATTGCTACTGCAAAGCGTTTGGGGGCGGTTGTTGAAGTTTTTGACACCCGACCAGCTGTTAAGGAAGAAGTAATGAGTCTTGGAGCCAAGTTTATTGAAGTAGAAGGAGCTCTTGATGCTTCAAAGGCTGGAGGTTATGCAGTTGATCAGACCGAAGAATATAAGCAAAAGCAACAGGCACGTATTGCGGAGGTTGCGTCTAAAGCTGATGTAATTATTACAACAGCACAAATTCCGGGTAAAAAAGCTCCAATTTTATTGCCAGACAGTATTTTAGATAATATGAAGCCCGGTTCTCTTATTATCGACCTTGCTTCAATTACCGGAGGTAATACGAGCAGAACAAAAGATCGGGAAACACTTGTTTATAAAAATGTAACAATCATTGGTAATTCAAATCTCCCGGGTACTATGCCATCCGATGCAAGTAAACTATATGGAAAAAATATTTTGAACTTTCTGCAGCTCATTATTGGTGCAGAGGGGCAGTTAAACCTAAATTTTGAAGATGACCTGGTTAAAGGAACATGTATTACCAATAATGGTGAAGTATGTAATGAAAGAGTGAAGGAGTTAACCGGGAATAAGTAAAAAGTTAATGATTTTATTAAAAATCTTCACATAAATAGCAAACTACATTTAACAGATAATACAACATGGAGGAGATATTGAATTGGCTTAGCCAGCATCAGCAAATGATTTACATTGTTATTCTGAGCGTATTTCTTGGAATTGAAGTAATTGGAAGAGTGCCCAGTGTTTTACATACTCCATTAATGAGTGGAGCCAATGCTATTCATGGTGTTGTTATTATAGGGGCAATAATTGTGATGGGAAAGGCAGAGAGTGAGAATTTACTCGCACTTATTCTTGGATTCCTGGCCGTTATACTGGGTACCCTGAATGTTGTTGGTGGTTTTGTGGTGACAGATCGTATGCTTGAAATGTTTAAAAAGAAAAAATAGTAAACCTGATTTATTTCAGATCAGATTTACTCCAATCCTTATAAAATTCAGAAACAGAATACAATGGAATTGAATATCTTAATTATTTGTTACCTGATTGGTTCCGTAACCTTCATAATTGGTTTAAAGATGTTAAGTCATCCGGAAAGTGCAAGAAAGGGCAATCTTATTGCCGCGGCTGGTATGGCTGTTTCTATTCTAGGTACAATCTTTCTATATGAAGAAGATGGACTTAAGTTGGGTAATTATATCTGGATTTTTTCTGCTTTGATTCTAGGTACTGTATCAGGTACAATTGCTGCTAAGAAGGTCAAGATGACAGCAATGCCGGAAATGGTTAGTT
>CAZGWG010000158.1:0-9565 GCA_964529165.1 uncultured Sphingobacterium sp. | reverse complement strand
GGTTGTGCTGGAACTTGATGAGGCTAACCGTAAACTGAGCGTAGGCCACAAACAGTTAGAAGAAAATCCTTGGGAAACTTTTGAAACTGTATTTACTCTGGATTCTATCCACGAAGGAACTGTTTTAAAAGTAACTGATAAAGGTGCAATCATTGCATTACCATATGGAGTTGAAGGATTCGCTCCGACTAAACATATGGTTAAAGAAGATGGCACTTCGGTAAAAGCTGAGGAAACTGCAGAATTCAGAATCATTGAATTTAATAAAGACTCTAAGCGTATTGTTGTTTCTCATGCCCGTATCTGGGAAGAGGCTAAAGCTGAAGAACGTAAAGAAGAATTCAATGCTAAAAAGAAAGAAGCTAAAGCAACAACTACTGCCGTTAAAAAGGTAAAAGAGTCTGTTGAAAAATCAACTTTAGGTGACTTAGGTGTATTGGCTCAATTGAAAGAGAAGATGGAAGGTGCAGAAAGCAAAGCCAAAAAAGCTAAGAAAACTGAAGAAGATGCTGCTGCAAGCAATGATGTAGCAGAAGCTACTGAAGAAAAAGCAGAGTAAGCTAAATTAATTCTATAAACAAAAAAGCCCCGATTTAGATCAGGGCTTTTTTGTTTAATACCACGCGATAACTATCGGCTCTCCACTTTCATTTCCTTTCCCTTCCCTGTTTCCCATTTCCTATTTCCTATTCCCTATTCCTGTAAACCAAAACTTACCTGCAAACTTTTACCTTAATCCTTTCTGCTTTTAGCTTTTTTCTCTATTTTTGCTCAAATTATACCAAGATGCAAAGATTAACACTGCTAGACGGTCCAAAATTCCAGATCACCATACAGCGTCTTTGCCATCAGTTAATTGAAAATCATAATCTTTTTGAGAATTCTGTCATAATCGGCATTCAGCCTCGAGGAATATTTCTTGCCAAACGTATTATTGAAGAGTTAAAAATCAGTCTTCCGAAAGTTAAAATTGAAAGCGGGAATCTGGACATTACGTTTTTCAGAGATGATTTCCGTCGTAAAGACGGGTTATTTATACCAAGCAGCACTGAAATAGATTTTATTGTTGAAGGTAAAAAGGTAATCCTTATGGACGATGTATTATGGACCGGCAGAACCATCAGGGCTGCGATGGATGCATTACAATCCTTCGGAAGGCCCGAGAAAGTCGAGCTTCTGACACTGGTAGACCGCCGTTTCTCAAGACATCTGCCAATAGAAGCTGATTATATCGGAATAAAAGTTGATACCATTGCCTCACAGAAAGTAATAGTTAGCTGGAAAGAAACTGACCATGAGGACAAAGTAATATTACTATCAGAAAAATAATGGCAGAGACAATTCAAACTTTAAGTACAAAACACCTGCTGGGAATAAAAGACCTCTCTCTGAGAGATATTGAATTGATATTTGAAACTGCCGATACATTTAAGGATGTACTGAATAGACCTATAAAAAAGGTTCCTTCGCTACGTGATATTACCATCGCAAATATCTTTTTTGAAAATTCGACCCGAACAAGGCTTTCCTTTGAGCTGGCTCAGAAAAGACTCTCTGCTGATACTGTAAATTTCGCAGCATCATCCTCTTCTGTAAGTAAAGGCGAAACCCTGATTGATACAGTAAATAATATCCTCTCAATGAAAGTTGACATGGTTGTCATGAGACACCCCTACCCTGGTGCAGGCGTATTCTTAAGTAAACATGTAAACGCACAGATTGTTAATGCCGGTGATGGGGCACACGAACACCCTACACAGGCACTTCTTGATGCCTTCTCAATCAGAGAAAGATATGGTGAAGTCAGGGGAAAGAAAATAGCAATAATCGGAGATATACTTCACTCAAGAGTTGCGCTCTCCAATATTCTATGCCTGCACAAATTAGGCGCAGAAGTAATGGTTTGCGGACCGAGCACCTTAATTCCAAGGTATATTGAAACACTCGGAGTAAAGGTTGAACATGATCTGATGAAAGCCCTAAACTGGTGCGATGTTGCAAATATGCTCCGGATACAACTTGAACGGCAGGACATCAAATACTTCCCCTCTTTAAGAGAATATTCCATGATGTATGGACTGAATAAACAAATCCTTAATTCGCTGGATAAGGAAATCACTGTCATGCACCCCGGTCCGATAAACCGTGGAGTTGAAATCACCAGTGATGTTGCAGACAGTAAGCAGTCGATTATTCTTGATCAGGTAGAGAATGGAGTGGCTGTAAGGATGGCTGTATTATATTTACTGGCTAACCAGCGAAACAAATAACTGCGTTCCCGGGTCTGTTATTTCAGTTTTTTTGATCAGCAATACCATCAATTAGTATTTTTCGTTATCATTCTGTTTTCAACACTTGTTAATTACTAATGTGAATAGCCTAAGAGCCTTTACTTTAAATTAGCAATTATTATTTTGGTTACTTATGCTCAGACAATACGCTATCGTCACTCTTCTGCTTAGTTTTTTAGCTGCTCCTCTATTCGCTCAAAACACAGCCTGGATAGAAGTAAATCAGTTTTATAAAAGCGGGATAGAATTATTTGATCAGGGAAAATACGCCGCAGCAACACAGCAATTCAGCCGTGTCGGTCAATTTGAACAAACAAGTTCTGCTCGGCCGGAATCTAATCCGGAATTAAGTCTGATAAAAGAAAACGCACAGTTTTATATTGCTTTATGTGCTCTTGAGTTACAGAACAGTGATGCAGAATCATTATTCTCTAAGTTTATAGCTCAGTATCCGGCAAATAATTATACCAAACTAGCCTATTATCATCTGGGAAGATCCTATTTTTCAAAGAAGAATTACCCTAAAGTAATAGAATGGTTAACAAAACTGGAAGGAAACAATATCTCAGGAAAGGAATCTGCTGAATACAGATATAAGCTGGCTTACTCCTATTTCGAAATCAAAGACAACGATAAAGCGAAACCGATTTTTGCTGAACTGAGAAATGAGAAAAGTACCTATAGCGAACTATCTGTTTACTATTATGCTTATATCAGCTATCTGCAGAAAGATTATAAAACAGCACTGACTGAATTTGAAAGATTAAAAGGATCAAAACCATATGAAAGCAGTTATCCATACTACATTTCAGCAATGTACTTTCTGGATCAGCGCTATGATGATGTACTGTCTTATGCAATCCCTATATTAAAATCTACCAAACAACTTTACGAAACTGAAATGTTCCGAATTGTAGGTGCTTCTTACTTTGCTAAGTCTGATTACACCAATGCGGGAATCTATTACACAAATTTTCAAAAGAACGATCAGGGTAAAACCCAGAACAATCAAGACAATTATCAGATTGGCTATACCTGGTATAAACTAAAAGATTATAAAAATGCTATCATCGAACTCGAAAAACTGGAAACAGCAGATCAGTACTTCCAGAGTGGAATGATTGCCCTGGGAGAATCCTTTTTAAAAACAGGAAATAAACAGGGTGCCAGAAGTGCTTTTTTTAAAGCATCAAGATTGAATTTCGATAAGAAATTACAGGAAGAAGGCTTATTCAATTATGCCAAATTGTCTTATGAGCTTGATTTTCATCAGGTTGCCCTGGATGCCACACAGCAATTCATTAAAACATACCCTTATTCTGATAAGCTGGATGAAGCCAAAATTCTCTTGGGCGAGATCCTGCTGAGTACCAAAAATTACAAAGATGCAATTGACATTCTGGAAAGTATACCGAATAAGAATCAGGAAGCAAAAGCTGTTTATCAAAAGGTAACTTATTTCCGCGGATTGGAATATTATAATGAGAGAGCTTTTCAGAATGGAATTTCAATGTTTATGCGTTCAAATACTAATGTGGTAGACAATGAGATCCATGCATTATCAACCTATTGGCTTGCAGAAGCTATGTACGAGGTTAGAAAGTTTGGAGAATCAGTAGAGAATTTTGAGAAATTCATGAATCTTCCGGCAGCAAAAAGAACTGACGTTTACAATTTCGCTCATTATGCGCTTGCTTATGCTGCATTTGAGCATGAAAATTACAGAAAAGCAGCTACTTATTTTAGACGATTCCTTCAAGGCAATGAAAAAGACGTGAACACCATTAATGATGCCGTGCTCCGTCTGGCAGACTCCTATTTTGTATTAAAGGATTATGGTGATGCCCTGGGATATTATGACAGAATCATTTCCTACAAGACCTCAAGCGAAGATTATGCGCTATTTCAGCGGGGTATGATTCAGGGCTTACAGGGGCAGAACGATTTAAAAATTGCTACACATCAATCCTTATTACAGCAATTCCCAAAATCCAATTACTCTGATGATGCCGGATTTGAGATTGCATATACCTATTTTATAAAAGGGGATTATGATATTGCAAAAACTGACCTTAGCGCATTAATTGAAAAATATCCGCGAAGCAGTTATGTTCCCAGAGCTCTGATTACAATTGGCCTTGTTGAATTGAATCAGGACCAGGAAGAATCAGCCCTCATTACGTTCAAAAGGGTCATTAGTGAATACTCAACCACTGATGAAGCCAAATTAGCCTTGGAATCTATTAAAAACATTTACCTGCAAAAATCAGATGCCGCAGGATTTCTGGATTATGCAAACAGTACCAGCATTGGAAACCTGAGTTCTTATGAACAAGACAATATTACCTTCCAGGCTGCAAATAACCGCTTTTTAAACGGCGATTATCAGGGCACTTTTGAATCGGTCAATGCTTACTTTGATAAATTTCCAAAGGGCGTTCATGACAAACATGCAAAATTCATCAGGGCAGAAAGTTTAGTTCGGTTAAAACGTCCTGACGAGGCTATACCTGATTATGAATATATCTTGAACGACTGGACCAGCGACTATACCGAAAGGGCACTTATGAGTATTGCCAAAATTTACATTGCTCAGAAAAAGTTTAACGAAGCAATTGTCCATCTTAAAAAACTGGAACTGACTTCTGAATACAAATCAAATTACAATTTCGCAGTTAACAATCTGATGGAAGCTTATTCCAGCATGAACATGCCTGACGAGACCTTAAAATATGTAAAATTCATCAGGGAATCTGATAAATCCTCAGAAGAAGATCTTTTCAGAGCAGGCTTATATGCTGGAAAGGCAAACCTTGCGATTGGAGACACCATTCAGGCGGTAAAAGAAATAGAAACGGTAGTAGACCATACACAAACGGTAACTGGTGCAGAAGCAAAATATATAATGGCCGAACTGCAATACAAAAAACGTGAGTATAAGAAATCTCTGGCTACTGCATTTGATCTGACAAATAAAATGCCATCCCATGACTACTGGGTTGCAAAAACCTATATTCTGATTGCTGACAACTATGTTGCAATGAAAGATATTTTTCAGGCCAAGAGCACCCTTCAGAGTATTCTCGAAAATTATGAGAATGAGGAAGATGATATCCTTGTGCTGGCTAAAGAAAAGTTGGATTTACTGAATAAACGTACTAAATAATGAATACTAATACTTTAAAATATACGCTGTTATTAAGCTTATTTAGTTTATCGGTTCTGACCAGTGCGCAGGAAAAAAAAGATCAGAATCCACCAGCTCAGCAGCCCCCTGCAAGCGGTACCCTTCTCGAAGAAATCGAGGTAATAAGACCTTATAAACCTGTTCTTGCGGATGCGGTTAAAATCAGGAGGAATCCTGACATGAATACAGTTGCTGCATTCAAACCTGTATTAACCTATACTATCGTCGATAAAAAACTGGACCTGAATAGCAATATCAAAGAATTACAGGCACAGAAAATGGCTGATGAGCCGCTTATTCCACTGATTAATAACTATGCAAAAGTTGGTGCAGGAAATATGAATACCGCTTTAGGTGAGGTCTACGTGAATACAGGTTCTGATGAAGGTCTGCAAGGCGGAGGCTTTTTTAAACACCTCTCTCAGAAGGGTAGTCTTGAAAAACAGCAATTTTCAAATCAGGAATTTGGCGTTTTTGGCAGATCAGTAGCTGACACCTATACCTTAAACGGAAGATTACTCTATGACAGAAATGCTACTAACTTTTATGGCTTTGACCCGATTTCTTCGGTTCCTGCCGATATGAGTAAACAAAGGTTCAGCACGATCAGTGGTGAAGCTGAGGTAGCAAGCAATTATTCCGAATCTTCATCCTTTGATTACTCTGCGAATATTAATGCCTATCAGTTCAGTAATATTGATGATGCCCGCGAAAGTTCAGTGTTGCTGCGGGGCTCTCTGAACAAAACAGTCAAACAATCAAATCTGGGTTTAAACGCTTCACTAGATTTTACCTCCACGAAAGACCTGGCTTATAAAATAGGCAACAATATTCTGAGAGCAAACCCATACATAAAGCTAAACGCTAGTGGTTTTAATCTGGATCTTGGAGTAAATATCGTACAGGAGTTTGGAACTCAAAGCCGTCTCAGTATTTTCCCCGCAGTTTCTGCCGAACTTCCGGTCATAAAAGGATATGCCACAATTTTTGCAGGCCTTAACGGAGATGTACTCAAGACTACCTTGAGAGAACTCGCAATTGAAAATCCTTACCTCGCAGAAAATGTCGCCATTAAAAACTCTTTGCAGAAAATGAATGTATACGGCGGGGTTAAAGGAAATGCCAGTGCTGAATTCGGATATAAAATCATGGCCTGGTACAAAACCATGGAGGATCTTCAATTATTTGTAAACAGTCCGGCTTTAATAAACCGGTTTGAAACTATTTATGATAACGGACAAAGTAAAATTCTCGGTCTTGAGGGTGAAATCAACGTCAAAGCATCCGAATTTCTGAACCTGAATGCTAAGGCACAGTTTTTGGACTATGCCCTTGCTACTGAGACAGAAGCCTGGTTTAAACCTAATTTGAGACTATTGTCTAATGCCCGGTTTAAAATAAGCCGTAAAGTAATTATTGACGGTGAATTATTATTCCAGAAAGATGTCTCTGCAAGGTTAAATGGTCCGGGAGGAACATTTATTTCTAAAAACGTAAAGGGATTTATTGATCTGAGCGGAGGTGCAGAATACAGGGTGAATAAAAACCTTGGGGTTTATATCCGTGCAAATAATCTAACCGGTCAGACCTATCAAAGATTCCTGTATTATCCCAAAATGGGCATGAATATATTGGGCGGAATAAATTATGGCTTCTGATGCATTTTTTGGCTTCTTGATAATTTAAAATTAACTTTACCAACAATGGAGATCGGACTTTACATCGCAGAATTGTTAGGTGAGCAGGATGAAGTAAGCGTCGCTGGTTTAGGTACTTTTTCTAAAGAAAGAATTTCAGGGTCATTTGATAAACATAGTAATTTATTTTACCCGCCATCCTATCATTTATCTTTCAAAAAAGATGTTTTTAACTTCCCGGGGCTGAGTGAATACATTAGTCTGAAACGAAGTCTCAGCATTTCGTCCTCAGAAGAACTGATCAAAAAATTCACAGAAACGATTCTGGACATACTGAACAGCTCGGATGCCGTTGAAATAAATCACCTTGGCAGCCTTTATAAAAAAAATGACAATCTGGCCTTCAAGTCTTCCGATAGCTTTGGCATTGTTGACAGATTTTATGGTTTAAAGCCAATTCCTGAACTTAAGACGGCCCTGGTTACAAGCCTTGAGGAAGAAATAAAAGCAGAAATTCCTGATTATAAAGCTGAAGAAAAAGTTAAGGAAACAGAAGAAGAGATTTTTGAGGAGGCTCCCAAAGCCAGGCTTGTTCCAATTATTGTAATTAGTGTTCTGGCAATTGCAGCCTCCCTCCTTGCCTTGTTTTATTTTGAAAAAAGTTTCAATCATTTCGTCAAGGATCTTCTGTCTTCAGAGCTTAAGCCTGCGGCGGTAATTGACCCGGTAAAAAGTTCCAGCCCTGCTGCCCCATTAACAGACAGTATCAGGAATGAACCTGCAGATAGCAGTGGAATAAGCAAAACTCCCATTCAGGAAGAAGCAAAACCAAAAGCGGCAAGTCCTGCCTCAATTGAAGAAAAAATACCTGCTCTCAAAGAGGACATCACTTATGAAATTATTGTTGCAGCCTTTGCGAGAAAAATTGATGCAGACACCTATATAAAAGAGATGAGTGCGAAAGGTTTTAAAGCAAAAATTGTTGAAAATCTACCCGGAAAAATGATGAAGATCAGTCTGGGTACTTTTACTGAAGAAGAACCTGCGACTATTGAACTTAGCCGTATTCAAAAAGAAATAAATAAAGATGCCTGGATAGCCAGGATTAAACCGTTAAAAAATCCATAAGAATGTTACTACTGCAAATTGACACCTTAAATCCTGTAGCTGATGCCGCAGCTTCAACCATTCAAACAATGCCAACTACCGAAGAACTAAGATTTATTGAACTCTTGTTCAAAGGCGGCTGGGTAATGTTGCCTCTCGCAATTCTGGCATTTATGGGACTAGTCATTTTTGTGGAACGCTATTTAACTATCAGGAAAGCATCTAAAGATGAAATGAATCTGATGCTGCAGGTCAAACAAAGCATTAAATCTGCCAAACTTGATTCAGCTGTTGCGATTTGCAGAAACAGCAATACTCCTTTAGGCCGCATGCTTGAAAAGGGATTGCTACGTATTGGACGGCCTATTAAGGATATTGAAGGTGCGATAGAAAATGTAGGTAAACTGGAAGTATCAAAACTTGAAAAAAACATAAGTATACTTGGAATCATCGCCGGAATCGCACCAATGCTTGGTTTCGTTGGTACAATTATTGGGGTAATTACCATTTTCCATGAGGTCTCTGTAAAGGGAATTATTGAGATTGGCACAATATCCGGTGGTCTTTACGTTAAAATGATTACTTCAGCTACGGGATTAATTATCGGGATTATTGCCTACGTACTGTACCATATATTAAATATTATGGTTGACAGAATTATCCTGAAAATGGAGACGGATGCCATTGAATTTATTGACTTGTTAGAGGAACCCGGCAAATGAATCTGAGAAAACGACAAAGAGGGAATGTTGAAGTTCATACTTCAGCATTAAATGACATCATGTTTTTTCTGTTGTTATTCTTCCTGCTGGCATCTGCTGTTGCCAATCCGAACGTGGTTAAACTATTTTTACCCAGATCAAATTCAGGACAATCCATACCGCAGAAAACAATCAATGTATCTATTACAAAAGATCTGGAATATTTTGTTGAGAAAAAACAGGTGGATGCCGCAAATCTGTATCAAAGTATAGAGGTTTATCAAAAGGCTGCACCCGACTTAACCATAATTTTATATGCCGATCGAACCATTGCCATTGAAAATGTGATCGAATTGACAGATATTGCAAACCAACTGAAGGTAAAACTTGTTTTAGCTACAGAAACAAAAAAATGATCGAATACCGCCGACAGGAAGAAAATAATTACCCGAAAGCCTTTGCCATTTCTACAGGCATTGTGGTTGCTTTCCTGGTAATCAGTTTTTTTATTATTGCAAGCCGTGTCGAGCCGGATACCGGTACAGGAGGGATAATTGTCAATTATGGCACCTCTGAGTTTGGGATGGGCGATGATTACATGAGTGTTGAAGAGCCTTCTACTTCACCTGATGCCAACAGTAC
>CAZGWG010000157.1:0-9575 GCA_964529165.1 uncultured Sphingobacterium sp. | reverse complement strand
AAAACCGGAACGGATTCAGGATGGTTAGTCTGACCCAAAATCACGATATAGGATAAACGATGATCAAAATCTGCATTATCATCAGCTATAACATTCAATGCCTGCTTTACTGCACCTGCATTTCCCTGTCTGATGCCCAGTGCCAGAGGGGCACCAAAAAGCTCTGACTGATAAGGTTGAATCGCTTTTGTCAGCTCGGCTGATAAGCCGATAACATCTTTCCCTCTAAGGCCTTCACGCAGACCAGTCATCAGTATTTTAGCAGAAGCTTTTGAAGGTGCAAGCCGGATCAATTTTGAGGCTGCATTATAATTTGCATCTCCGGCAGACATAATATAACGCTGCATCAGGCGCTTCAATAAGACATCCTGAACCAGTTTTTTCTGCCATAGTCCTTTATCTTCAAAAACAGAGATTACAGCATCCCTGTCTGACTCTGATTTGGCTTCTAAAGCCCACCATATCAATAATGGGATATCAGGATCATTCGAATCATCATGATTTTTTATCAGATTCTTCAGGACAGGAATGGCAATGGAGCCACTTAACCTTTTTGCGGTAGCGGCTAGCTGACTTCTGACTATAGGACTGGTTTCTGTAATTGCCAGTGCCGCAAGCCGACTGGCCATCTCCTGAGAGACCTTCTTCTTGTCTCCGAGTAAACGAACAGCCCATTCCCTTACATATTGATCCGTATGATTCAGGGCGATACCGGCAATATCATCGTTAAAGCCACCACTCACATGGATTGCCCATAATGCTTCCAGGGCCAGATCAGAATTACCTGTTTTTAAAATATCAGCCAATCTGGGAACAACAGATTTATCTCTTCGATTTGCAAATTGCAGCAATGCCTGTTGCCGGAACCATTTGTTATTGTTCTGAAGCTGTTTAACCAGTTGGGCATTCGTCAATTTACTTAAATCAAAACTAGGGAAAGCAGCCTTAGAACCTTTTGCACGCAACCTGTAAATCCGGCCTGAACTTTTATGCCAGGTATCACGCGGATCGACATGAGATAGCCTGCTATCGTACCAGTCGGCAATATAAACTGCACCATCAGGGCCTTCTTTTATATTCACAGGCCTGAACCAATGATCATCTGTTTCAACAATCTTTCTTTCATCTACATTCTTAAAAGTCGAGCCCTTAGGTTCAAAACGAGTTAACTGGACATAATTCAATAAAGGGTTGATAGCGATCATCTTGCCTTCATAGGCCTGAGGTAATTTGCCACCTTCGTACCTGATTAAAGAATGTGTAAACCTTACCTTTTCTCCCTCAAGCTCCATATTATCAAGGTTCCCAAAGGTATAAGGGTTTGTGTACGGGCCATGCTTGCCCAGACTCCTTGGGTAATATCCACCCTGTTTGTAATAAGGTCCGCGATCGGATCCATTATTCCCTGAATATAGTCTTCCTTTACTATCAAATTCCACATTAAAAGTATTGCCTCCGCCTTCAGCAAAAACCTCAAAAACTTTGGTATCAACATTATATCTCCAGATCACCTGCCCTGAAAAAGCAATATTTTTAGAAACTGCCGAACTGATATTGGCAGTGGTAGTACTTCCCTGTGCACCATATAACCAACCGTCGGGTCCCCATCTCAAGCTATTAGCAACAGCATGTGTATCTTCCAGTCCAAAACCTGTTAAATGAACTTCCGGATCTTTATCTGGAATACCGTCTCCATCCCGATCATCGTACGAAAGCAGATAAGGTGGATTTAATACCCATATTTTTCCTCTTCCGGTAAGTACGCTTGTAGCAATATTAAGTCCCTTAATTGCATCAGTGGATTTATCAAAAGTTCCGTTTCCATCCGTATCTTCAAAAATACTGATCTTATCTGCTCCTTCAAGTCCCCCGGGTGGAGCAAGCGGTACCTTATCAAAGTGAACCCTCAGGAAATTATCTACACTGGTCACTTTTAAACCCTTAGGATAAGGATATTGATGGTACTGCACAACCCAAAGACGTCCACGATGATCAAAGCTAAGCTCAACAGGCTGAACTATTTCAGGTTCTGATAAGACCAGATCCATAGTAAGATCATCCGGAATACGGAAATGACTGAGTGCTTTCTGAGCCTGTGTTGGCTGTGTGGAATCAGTAAGTGCTCCAAGCCCCTTAAAGGCCTCCATATAACGGGCAACATCCTCGTTGGCAGCAATGTCTTCAATTGCAGGTGCCTTACTTTCCTGATTATTACATGCCTGAAATCCGGCACACAGGATTAAGGCTGAGTAAATCAACTTATTTCTAAGATTCATATTATTCTATGTTGTATACTAAATATCTGTTTTATGAGAGATAAACCATGATTCAAAGTCTTAAAAAATTATATTTCAATTATCTAATGGCCAATTAAACTGTTGTTTAATAAATTCGAACGTCCCTTTAGCGTTAATTTCATGTCCTCCGTCAAAATATTCTATTCTGGTCCTTTGAGGAATCTTTAATTTATTGTAAAGCCGGTTTACTTTTGAATATTCAAAAGCTACCCATTCATCAATTCCGACACCATCACCATGTCCCCGTTCAACCATAAAAGGCCTTGGTGCAATCATAGCTGCCATTTCTCCATAATTAAATGTCCTTCCGAGGTTAAAATCAAACATTTCATACTCAGGGGCAAACATGTAGCTGTTGGGCCAGTCGGTAGTTGCATTCTTCCAGATCCATTCATTAAAATCGCCGGAGGAAATACTAAGGCTGTAGCGTTCCAAAAGTGAAGGTACACGAATCGCGACTTTACCGCCCCATGAAAGTCCATAGAAACCTATCCTTTCAGGGTCAACCCATGGTTGAGCACTAAGCCAGTCAAGAATACGTTCATGTTGATTTAAAATGACAGAAAAAACCGATAAACCCAAAGGATTGGCTTTGCGCTGAAGAACCCGGTAATCATGCCCGCCACGCCAGGGAAAATGCGGAACAAACACTATGTATCCGCGATCAGCAAGCTGAGCAGCAAATCCTTTATAAGTTTGATTGCTTTTATCTAAAAGATCTTTGGGTAAACCTTCTCCTCCGTGCTGGGCAACTATTACAGGGCGCTTTTCACCAGATTTGAGATCATTGGGAAGCAAAAGGTAGCCCCATGTAAAAATATCCGGTAAGACATCCAGTTTCACTTCATACCCTTTCCATTTGGTTTCTTCCAAAATCAGTCTTGATTGCGGATTTAAATCCAGCTTCCCGGCAGGAATACGTCCGATTACCTTATCCCAAAAATAGTCCTGAAAAGGTTGCATGCTTTTGTGCCATGCATCAGGATCCGAAATACTTGTTTTACTCCAGAAAAAGTCTTCTCTGACATGGGCTGAAGACTGAATCAAACCCTGAGTAAAATGCTCCAATTCTGCCAGTTGACGAAGCTGCCGGCCTTCAGGATCTGATTTATAAGGGAACTGAACAAGTGTTTTTCCCGCTCTGACCAATGTTTTTAATTCGGGCCTTAATTGCTGAAGGAAAATAAGCAGACTTTTTTCGTTAAGCGGTTCCACTTGTTTTTCCTGATTATGAAGCAAGTGTATGAATGACTTAAATGGGCCAGCAATTTGTTGAGCTCTAATTAGTTCGGAGTTTACATCCATGAAAGTCGGACTAATAATTTTCCCTGGAGCAGCAGAAGCACGAAGACGAACGGGCCCCGGCAGCGCTGCCGGAGGTCCTTGAATATCCGGACTTGCAGCGTATTCTATGAGCAGACTTCTGGGAGCAATAAGACCTGCAATTTCAGCATCACCAAATTCACGGAGTAATCCAAATAAATTCCTGTAGATGGGTTCCTCCCATATTCTTTCACGCTTTCCAAAATAAGCGCTAACCAAGGTAGCATCAATACGAGTATCGATTGCTGAAGTGTAAAATCCAAGCAAAGCTCCCTCCGCCCACCCTATAATTCCTATCGGGGCTTTGAATTGTTTGTTCTGTTGATCAAACCAGTTTATAGCTGCTCTTATTTTTTGTACTTCATATCCTATTATATGGCGGCCAAAAGTAAAAGCCTGCCGGTAAATCCATTCGCGATGTGGCTGATTTGTGAAACGATCCAGTCTTTTACTTCCGGAACCTGTAGCAGAACGATTAATTAATACAGGAATAATCACCTGGCACCCGTTTTCTGCAAGACGACGGGCAGACTGAAGTTCTACAGGTAAGCCGGGTGTAATACCGGCAAGCATTTCAGGAACCTGGTCTGCATCGGGTATAGCAAGTACCCTTGCTTTAAGCTCCTGTTTGGGTTGTAGCAATATCCCCTCTCCATAAATATCATCAAACACATGCCATCGAACAGAATACGCTGTAAAATATTCATTTTCAGCAATTTTAGCCGACGAAGAAACTGTAGAAACATATTCCATTTTCACTTCAGCATCCAAAGAATCAGCTATTCCGATTATTTCCTCAAAACGCTTTCGGTTCGAAACAATTGATTTGTTATATGAATCCGGACTTGAAAAATCAGCCTTGCGAAATTCAGCACTCCCCCTTACAGAAGCTGATAATTCACGCTCAAGATAGCTGTCAATACCTTTAATCATCAGGGAAGATAAATCCCTCTTCTCAAGCAAAAGGGCACTTCCTTTCAGACTCTTGTCCTGATTCTCAAAATTATTGACCTGAGCTGTACCAATAGAATTAAAGCCGGCAAAAAGCAGTACTAAAACGATTTTATTAAGACAAATATTCATATTAATTAAGCTTGTTAAATCCCTTAGCTGTAATATTATCTTTCACAAGTACACCACTTGCATTATTACTTATTTCAGCTTGCTTACCTCTGCCTACACTGTTATCTTTTACGAGGGTACCGGTACAAATCCCCCTTAATATTATCCCATTCATCATCCCATTATTCTTAATTCCTTCAGTAATGATACAATTTCTTAACTGCAGGTTTGTACTCCGCTCAATCTGAATTCCATTGAATATTGGATTTTTGATTTGACAATCGCTGATACTAATTTCCCTGCTATCCTGTACTACAATTGCACCTCCTTCATCCTTATTTCCATTTCCTGAACCATCAATAATATTATCACTGATGATCAGGTTCTCAGAACGGCTTAAATGAATACCACCGTATGAGGGAGGCTGGGATGGGAAGTAATCTTCATTGTGATCAAATACATTTGCATTTACAATCAGATTCCGGCAATTATTAATCAAAAGATGACGGTTATATCCCCTAACGAACGTATTTCCTGAGATAGTAATTCCCCGGGTATTTTCAAGATGAATATTTACTTCCTGATTGCTGATATGGTTACCGGTAATGCTCCATAAACCTATCTTGTCAGCATTCTCATTGAAGCCGTAAAAGCGAATATTTGCTCCTCCCGGACTGGGGATTGCCTGTATTGTATTGCCAGATATTGTCCCTTCACGAACACTTCCCTCTTTTGAGCAATCTATCCAGATATCTGCTGATACAGGTCCCTCAGGATCACAGTTATATTCAATATCATTTCCTGTTATCTGAAAATTTCTTATTTCACTGCTAACAACCTTGATACCCCCTTTTTTACAATAACTAATATGGCTGTCACTAATGATAAACTGGTGGATATTGACCTCGTCTAAGAAAACGCCTATGCCGCTGTTATTATAGATATGGCAGGCATCAATAAGAACATTTCGATTTCTTGAGCTCAGATGAATCCCATTCCGGACATTCCTGATCAACAATGCTCTCAGAGTAGGCATAAATGTATTCCTGAGTTCTATACCATCTGCGTTGATGTGAGCTCCAATTATTTCCAGAGCATCAATTAAAGGCATTCGTTCTTTCTCCCAGATCAATTGCTTAACTGAGGATGGTAATGCTGAACCTTTATCATGTGAACCGATGAAACGAAAAGCCGGGCCCTCTCCTGCCATGACTATACCAGCACTAGCACCACGGCCTGAAAGGCCTAGAGTGCCGTTTTGAGAAAGGTTAACTGTTATCGTTTTCGTAATCCGGTAAGTACCTCTGGGAAATTCAACAAGACCATCAATAGCAGCAGCTATAGCAGCGCTTATCGCACCTGTATCATCTGTTTTACCATCTCCTTTTGCTCCAAAGTCTTTCACATTAACAGCAAATGCAACTTCAATTCCAAAGCAAATCGTAAAACAAAAAAACAAAAATTTGAAAAAAGGAAACGGAATACCTTGCATAAATAAGTTCTCCTATCTAAAAATGGACTGATATTTATTATTTAAATCTAATGTGTTAAAACCTGCTAAAAAACTAATCAGGTATTGTCAATTAATAAGGATCTCATCAAAAAGAATCAATGCCGCCTTTCCTTTTCCCGGATGCCATAGAGGCAATTTTTTAAGAGGCTTTGCAACAATCTTTAAATAGGAAACTGAAATAGGTTTAAACTTAATCTCGTATTTTTTAAATTGCTGAGGATCCTTTTGTGCAGGCATTTTAGGATCATAAGAATTTAGCAATTTCAAATTATCAGGATCTGAACCTCCAAATACCTCAATACGGGTTGGAGGAAATACTGATGAATTTACATTTACTATTGAATTCAATACGGTTGAACTGACCATAATCGGCTTTTTAAAGTTTAGAATCACCAGCATATCCTTTTCTTTAAAGCCCTGCCAGTTTGTGTTGTTAATATCGGGATCTGCCAGTTGTCCATCAATTAAGGTTTGGGTACCGTTACCTTTATAGCTGATATCTGCAGTACTCAGTAAGCTGATATGATCAGGCTTGAATGTTGATTTATAAAAAGCAAAATTGCTTACCTCACTGCTTTTCCAACCAGTTTTATAGGCTTTAGCTTTTATCATTACATTTTCAGTAATCAGGAGTCCATCTTTAAAAACAGGAGAAATCAGACTATCCGGCTCTGTTCCATCCAGGGTATACCTTATGATCACATCCTTTCTTGGGTGATTTAACTGGACACTAGTTTGGCTCATAAATACCCTTGAATTGTTTTTAAGTGAAGGTTTGGATAACTGGATTAGCGTTGTTCCATCATCTTTAAAACCGGTAATAATATTCAGGGAGGTATTGGTACTCTTTAATTGTAATACATCTTTTTCAGAGAGAGAAGTATTCCATACTGATAATTCACGAAGATTCTTATTCGCTACTAGTGGTAATAGCTGTTGAAGATTAACCCTGGTACCAGATAAAGATAAGACCTGGAGCTTTTTCAATGTACTAAGTTCCTTGAGACCGCTACCACTGATATCTGTAAAATTCAGATCTAGTTTTTCCAGTTCCTTCAACTTTGAGACAAACTTCAAATCATCGTCTTTAACCGGCATTCGACTCAATCTGAGCGATACTATCTGATTTTTTATTTCAGATAACTCTTCAAGAGACTTGGAATTAAATGCATTCCTGCTAAAAAAACTAACCGTTAAAGCAGGTGATTCCAATGACACCGGACTTACTCTCCGGAAAAAAGTATTCAGACCAGCAATAATTTCCGGGTCTGCTGCTGCAAAATCATATACTTCATGTTGTTTTAAAGCCGGCTTAAAGCGGGAAGCTGCCAGAATTCTCAGTGAATCATCTGCAGGTAAATCCACTAGCTTCTTTCTGAAATCAGGACGATCTTTGATCCACTGGAAAAGAATTCTGATCTCGTCCTGAGTAAGCTGTGGCTTTCCCGAAGGCGGCATATGTTTTTTATCGCTAAGAGGCATATGAATCCTTTCCAGTAACAAACTTACCTTTGGGTCTCCGGGAACATATAGCTTACCTGTCTTTCCACCTTTCATAATTGAAACCGAATCTGTCAGTTTTAACTTACCCTTTAACTTTTCGTCACTATGACAGCTAACACATTTCTCCTGAAAAATGGGCTGAATAACATGATCATATACCAGCGCCTGATCAATTGGTACAAGCGGAGTTTTTATAAGCGGTTCTAAAACAAAATTCTCTCCATGTGTCAGCACTGCTCCAAAATGGCCTGCAAGCACAATACTAAGGCTAAGAACAATTGCTCCGGCTTTTGCCACCCCATCTTTATACCAATTTGAATTTCTGAATGTGAAAATTAAAGAGGAAAGAAATACAATGCTCACACCAGACCATTTATGCCAATTCAAGACTTCCCCACCCTCGTAAGAATCTTCCAAAGACAGAAAAATACCCATAATAACGGTTATTGCTGCCAATACAATTCCTGAAAACAAAATTCTGTCTGTAATACTCCGGTAGAACCCTTTGCTCTCATCCTTTATTTTAAACTTAAAAAAATCCATTACTAAGGCAACTAACAGCAATACAATCGGAAAGTGCAGTAACATTGGATGCATTCTCCCCAAAGGCTGCAGCCATTCTGGAATGAGCAGTTCATTTTCGAAAATCAATAAAAAGACGATCAGTGTATTTAGGAATAATAAAACATTACCTGAATAAGCTTTCAGATTGATCTTCATAAAAATGACAGGATTAGAATTTAGACGCGTTTAAATTTATAAGGATAGACTTTTCCGGAGGCCCATTGTGCGACATACAGATTTTCATCGTCGTCTACACAAACATCATGTGGATGAACAAAAATCTTCTCAGCCTGTGTCATAGGCTGCAACTCAGCATCTTTATTATAGACAGGCTCAGTACCTCCGATATTTGAAACAACTTTATTCTCCTTATTAAGAATAGTCACAAAACCTGATCCGACATTTGCAAGACTTGGTGAACGCAATACGGCTGCATATAAATAATCATTTTTTATAACCGGACGACAAACGCAGGCTCCTGGTAACTTAATGATTTCCTGAAGCTTACCATCCATACTGAAGCGTTTAAAGCAATTCCGTGTACGGTCGGTAACCAACAAAGATGGCTGAGCATACCGGCTGTCTATGACGATACCATGAGCATTGTCAAGATGTTCATCACCAGGACCTTTACCGCCAAAATAGCCTTTAAACTTTCCGGAAGCATCATAATGTAAAACATACTGGGCACCATATCCATCAGCAATAAAGAAATCTCCGTTACTATCAACAGCAATCTCTGTCGGTACAAATTCCTTTGGATTCTTATAAATCCCTGCCTCCAATGGCACATCAATTGTCATTAATATTTTGCCGCTCATTGTGGTCTTGTAGACCTGATGTTTTTCTGTATCTGTAATAAAAAGAAACTCTGTGCCATTTTCATCTGCTAGAGTCAGACCATGTGCGCCCGGGAAATCACTGCCCCATGATTCCAAAAGCCTACCTGATTTACTATAGATCAAAACATTGTTTTTGGTTTCATTTGTAAGCAAGATAATTCTACCCTTTTTATCCTGAACCATTTCATGACAATCTTTTACAGGATATTTCGTAGAATCCAACTGCCCCCATTTCGTGTCGAGTGTATACCGCATACCATTATGGCCATAAACTGGACCCTTGTCTATGGCGAATAAATCTTTGGTAATTAAAAGACCTGCTGTAAGTCCAGCGGTATTCTGAACGAATTTCCTCCTATTCATAAATTGGATATATTAAGCTAAAATATCATTGATCACCTTCCCAGAAACATCAGTAAGACGATATCTTCTTCCGAGGTGTTTAAAAATTAGTTTCTCATGATCGAGTCC
>CAZGWG010000156.1:0-9603 GCA_964529165.1 uncultured Sphingobacterium sp. | reverse complement strand
GGGTTACGGAGGCTACACCACTGCCATTGGTAGTCGCAGTTGTACTGCTCAGCGTGCCCAGTGTAGTAGCGAAAGTCACTTCCACTCCCGCCTGACTGATATTATTCCCATTCACATCCTTTAACTGGATGCTTAAAGTGGCCTGTTCGGTGCCGTTAGCTACTCTTGTTGTATTGGTACCACTAAGCAGGGTTCCGTTTGCTCCAACACTGATCACATCCGGGTTGAAGGTCACTGCGACCGGTGAGCCGTTCACGACCGCTAACTGTGGGGTGGTGCCATCATCATCATCGTGGTTGATGGTGGCTGTAATGCTGGCACTGCCTGCAGTGGTAGAGGTCAGGGTTACGGAGGCTACACCGCTGCCATTGGTTGTCGCTGTCGTTGAACTCAATGTACCCAGGTCTGTCGCGAAAGTAACTTCCACGTCTGCCTGGCTTATATTATTACCGCTCGCATCCTTTAACTGGATACTTAAAGTGGCCTGTTCGGTGCCATTGGCTACTCTTGTTGTATTGGTGCCGCTAAGCAGGGTTCCGGTTCCTGCAACACTGATCGCACCAGGTATAACTAAGGTTGCACTCCCTGTATTGGATCCAAGGTTACTGCCTTGTTCCAAAGCGGTAAGGGTCTGTAAACCTACAGTATTGAACTTTAATAAAATTGTTTTTGTATGCGTAGTCAGCAAGTAAAGCACATTGGGTATAATCTGATACCCTGATCCAATATCGATCAACGCCCCGGCATCACTGGAGCTATGCCTGATGCCCAAATTTGGCGGTGGAGCCGGTGGAGAGGTAATATTCCAGTTATTATCTACGGAATGAATGGTTACTGTAAACTCCACTCCTGCAGTCTGATCATTGGGAGTGCCCGTTTTACCAGTTGAACTTCCAGGATTGGAAGTTTCTCCCGGCATCAGAACTAATAACTTAGTAGCGGCTCCAGCATTTACGGTAATTCCCGGACTTGTATCTCCTGTTTTTGTATTATCTGTACTATTGGTGGCTGTAATAGTCCTGCCACTACCTGCTGTTTTTAAAGTTATATTGAATGTACGGGTGCCTGAAGCAAGAGCCTCATCTACAGGTAAGCCAGCATTCACATCACTTGAAGTAATTGCAATGGTATTAGCTGGTGCAGATGATACCAGATTCCAATTGGCATCCACCGCATTCACGGTGACCGTAAATGCAGCCCCGGCTGTACGGGCGCTTGGAGTGCCGGTCTTGCCTGTCGCTGTTCCCGGAGCAGCTGTCTCACCGGGTACCAGCAACTGTAGTCCAGCAAAAGCACCTGCATTAACCGTTATGTTCGGACTCGTATCGGCAGTCTTGGTATTGTCGGTGATATTGCTTGCTGTAAGAGTGGTGGTGATGCCGGCTGTCTTCAGCGTGACACTGAAGGTCTGTGTACCTGAAGCCAGTGCGGCGTTCGATGGAAGGCTAGCATTGGCATCGTTGCTTGTAATAGCTATGGTATTAGTTGGTGCTGAGCTGATCACGTTCCAGTTCGCATCAACCGCATTAACCGTTACGCTAAAGGCCGCGCCTGCCGTGCGGGCGCTCGGCGTTCCTGTCTTTCCGCTCCCTGTTCCCGGGGCAGCGGTTTCTCCCGGCACCAGTATCTGCAACTTTGTGAATACACCCGGAGTTACCCCTATCCCGTGAGTTCCCGACCCTACATTATCCCCTGAACTCCTGCTGACAGTTATGGTATGAGTCCCGTCACCCACCTTCGTATTTCTGTAGGTAAAAGTAGCACTCGACTGGCCCGCTGGAATCTGAAATACACCGCTGACCGGAGTAAAAATGGAAGTGCTGTTTTCCTCGCTACTCAACGTAAATACTGTATTTGCAGTTACGGTTGCCACCTGATTATTAATATCATAAGCGGTCACGGTGAAGTTGGTACTGGTTGCACCGGCAACGACTGTTGCCGGGCCGGTGACCACAATTTTGGTCGCAGGACCAGCCTTTACATCAAGTGTAATTTCATGTTCATATGCATCGTATCCGCCATCCACCCCTGGCTGTGTTTCAGGTGTGCTGACTTTGAGCAACTGTGTGCCGGTTTTTAGCATATTTAACTCTTCTCCTCCGGACCCCAACGAAACAACCGAATTGTCCGGTACAACCAATGAATAGGTGTGGGATGTTGGGAGTGTGGTTGCGGATGGAGTTCCGCTGTCCGTAAGTTTTACCGGTTTTAATGCATTAGTACCAAACACTACGGTATATTTATTACTGCCAAACGTGACATTATCGCTGTCGTTTGCTGCTATACGCGGGTATTTTCGAGGACGCTCATTCGCACCCATGTCCACGATGTTATCATAATTTCTGAATACACCATTATATGCTACATCTGTTAACAGATTTCCGGTATAGTTTGTATTGTTACCTGCATTCATTGCCGGTGAACCAGAGGCAAGATGAAGAAAGTCTGGATCGGCAGTATTGGTTGATGTAAATAAGGGGTTACCAGTCAAATTACCCGAACCTAATGTTTTGTCGCCATCTACAAGTGAATTGGAAGTGTTACTCG
Organism: uncultured Sphingobacterium sp.; assembly: GCA_964529165.1. Taxonomy (GTDB): domain Bacteria; phylum Bacteroidota; class Bacteroidia; order Sphingobacteriales; family Sphingobacteriaceae; genus Daejeonella. Next base: position 7,056 of record CAZGWG010000156.1, on the reverse strand, counting down.
TTGAATTAAAAACTTCTGAACCATTCCCATATACAATACTGTTGTTAATTTTTATCAGCCCTGCCTGTGTTCCACCGATTACAGGGCTTGTGACAGCGGTGTTATTATAGATTGTAGTATTTGTAAGAATAGGGTTCCATGCACCTGCATTATACATTACTCCACCAGTACCACCTGAACTGTTACCATGAATGATAACATTTCTTAATTTGGGATCATACGTTGAGACATAAAGAGCCCCACCATCTCCGCTTGCAGTATTGTTGCGGATAGCCCCCTTATTAAGCCGGACATTTCCACCACCGCCACCCTGTACATAGACCGCTCCCCCATGAGTAGTAGCTGAGTTGTTCTCAAAAATGAAATTGTTGATAATAGGATTGGAGTCACCAGCTTGCATACCTCCACCCGTAGCTCCGGATGTATTTCCTCGTAGGATCAAATTTGTATACACGGATGTCGATGCATATCCACTGAACACTCCTCCTCCACCTGTTGTTGCATGGTTGTTTATAAAAGCAATATTGGTAAAGGTGGGGCTCGCATTAGAGTTTGTTCGAAGCCCTCCTCCATTTGTTCCTCTGTTGCTACGGAAAATTACATTTTGAATTGTTGGTAATGTTGTGGCTCCGTTAATATACATTCCACCCCCTTCGCTAGGTGTCGTTGGTCCCCCATCTGAAATTGTGAACCCATCTAAAATGGCTGCAGCCGACAGTGCAATACCACTATTCGTTACCACCCGGGTAATGTTATCCGACCGATTTTGCCAGTTTGGCTGATCATCGCCATTTATATCCCCGCTCAAAACAGACTTATTAGTTGTTGTTTCCAGATTACTAACGATTGCCCGCGCATTGATTTTAACGGTCGCATCGCCTGAGCTGGAAGGCTGTTCGGTTCCGGCAAATCCACCGTAAATCACCAGATTATCTTGCATTACAAACGTACGGTCGGCATTATTTGTCAAATTCATGGCACTGTTATACGCCGGCAAGTACCTACCCTCCGCTACCCATATCTGACTTACATCTGACTTTTTTACGGCGTGTTTTTCAAAATGGCGCAAGCGTAATGCTTCCGACAACTCTGGCAATGCATTAGCCCAATCTCTACCCGTCATTAATCCGGCACCATTTTTTTTGACATACAGTATCCCGAATGCATCCGGACCGGCGGCTAATCCCTGAAATTCGTAAGCCCCCATATCTACATTCGATACAGGCGCAGTAACAAAAGGTCTGGCGTTGCCATCGATATCCGTAGTCAGGTCGCCGGTAGCTAAACTATTATCACCACCGTTTACACCTTCGGAATATCCTCGTAGCCTGTAGTCGCCGGAAGTCGTATTATCATTCGCCGATTGCGCAGGCACCGCATTCATGAAATTCGCTTCACCGTTGATGTTGTTATCTACTGTGTTCGAGTAACCGTTAACCAGGTTATAGGTAGCGTTGCCTGCCGTTGCTGTTATAGATAGGTTACCTTCACTGGCACCCACAAAATTTTTTCCCACTACGCTATTACGAAGGGTACTCAGGGCCGACCAGCCCTGAATACCAGCAGCCCCGCCGGATGGTTGATAATTACCTGCAATAGTAAGGTGTGTGAGATAAAGGTTGCCGCCCGAATTACTGAATATACCCGCACCTGCGGCTGCCGTATTGCCACTTATCAGCAAATTCTTTCCCGTGAACGACCCCCCTATAATATAAATACCGCCTCCTGATGAGGTAGTCTTATTTCCCTGAATTTTGCCACCTGTAAACACCACAGCCGATGGCGTAGCTACAGATATAGCTCCTCCTGTGAGCGCAGTATTTAATGTTATATTGGAAGCTGTTATCGCTAAAACCTGCTCGTTATAAATCCCCCCGCCACTGCCCTTTGCCGTGTTACCGGTTATCGTGGTTCCCTGTATGGTTGAAGTTGTGCCGGCTGTCGATGTATAATAAAGTCCGCCCCCAATTGTTTCCGCTTTGTTATTCCTGATAATCGAATTAAGTATCACCGGACTGCTTGAGGATGTGCTAACCATACCCCCACCACCACTAGTGGTAGTCTCATTATTTTCAATAGTAACGAGTTCTAAACTGGGATTGCTTGAATGAATATTATAAATACCACCTCCCCATACCTTTGCTTTATTATTACGAATAGTGAGATTCTTTAAAATCGGACTTGCATATTGATTATAAATCCCCGCACCATTAGCATCGGCATCGGTGCCTAAATCCGCATGCCCCAGCTCAACACTGAATCCATCCAGTATACCCGTAGTTAAAGGGGTACCAATCGTAAAAAGGTTGTTGATAACATGGTAGCTATTATCGGTATTGTCATTCAATGTACCTAGATCGCCACTCATAATGGTTTCATTTACACCATGAATATCTGTCCTACCCGCAACCGATCCCGAAGTACCCGTTAAATTATCTGCAAATCCTCCATAGATCGCCACCCCATTAAGCATTTGAAAAGTTTTTGTCCGAGTTAAAACAGGATTAAGATCCCCATTGGCATCTGCCACCGGAAAATAAGTTCCTTTCGCTACCCAAATCTGTGAGATATTATTTAGCAGGTCTCCATCTGCATTTAATGTTTTGGCTGCTAATAAAGCGGTACCTAAACCTCCGCTTCCCTGATAAGCATTATCCCATGATGAACCGTCATTTGTCCCGGTTGACAAAGAGGTATTAACATATAAAGTTTGTGCCTGTAAGTACCCGGAGAACAAGAAGATACACGTCAGCAGATAACTGAAAAACCGGTTTGCATTCATTTGAGATAATATTAATTACTGAAATAACTTTTCAACTTTTTCATGGGTTAAGGGTTTACTAAAAAAGTCCTTGACAAAATCATAGGTAGATGCCCTGATTTTCTCACTTGTATCGATCGATGATGAAACAATAATGACATCGATAGCCCTGGATTTATGATGTAACTTCTCCAGAAACTCGAAACCGCTGATCACCGGCATGTTAAGATCCAGAAACAACAGGTCAGGCACCTCGTAATCTATCGACTCCAGGGCTTCGATCGGATCACTGAAAGTCAACACCTTTTTGCCAGGATATTTCGAAAGGATCATTTTATGCAGACGATTCACCATCGGGTCATCATCAACCAACATGATATATTTGATGCTTTGTTTAATGCTTTTGGTCCTAAAACCAGCCTTGTTCAGATCCTGATTCAGCAGCGAATTAATCTTAATGACAATATCATCCAATTGCTTTGCCTGCTGATTAATATCTGTGAGAAGTCCTCTAAGTTTTGAGTAATTAAATGTCTTAAGCGATGGATGAGTCAAAAGGTCTGATAAACTCAATATATTACTGAGCGGCCCTCTGAGTTGATGAGAAGTCATATAAGAAAGGTCATCGCCTGAACCTTGACTTGCTCCTGATTCCCATACCATACTGATCGCCAGATAAGATATCTGGTCGGAGATACAGATGGGTGTTACTGTAATCTGCATCAAACCCGAATAAGCATTCCTGAATCGCAACACCCTTCTCATGCATACGGAACGGCCTTCAAAACAATGATCAAGCAGAACCGAAAAGGTATTTGTATACCTGGAATCAACCAACTCCATGACCGGCTGACCGTAGAAGGGCTGCATTTTCAGAATCTGCAATTTCTTCAAAGCCTCAACCTCATAAAAAACTAAGCGCTTCTTCCGGTTAATCAGGAAATAAGAATTGTTAAGGTTTGAATTGATGGTGATCTTTCGCTTCACGTTATTGGCTTGAAGAATTCTTTTTCATTAATTGATATTATTTCTTACATCACATTCTACATTATACCATCAAAACCAGTATAATAACTCTGATCAAATGTATTAAATAAATTTAAATTGCAAGAATTTCTATCAATAAAATTTAAAGACAAGAAATATACCTAACAACTATTTGATTATCAATAAAATAAATTATTTTAGGTCATTATAAAACCTTTACCAGAAGGTTAATAAATAAAGAAAAGACTCTTAGAATGCGCCAATTTTAATTAAATGATAGAATTTTTAACAATCAAATCAATTTTAACTGGGCGAGCATTAACCTGACACTGCGATTTTTGAGATAAACCACAGGATCAATTTCAGGCAGGAAGAAATACCTAATGGGTACTATTACAAAAATAAGGGACAAACCTCAAAAGATTATTTTGAGCAGAATTGGATCATTAAAAAAGAACAGGCCAACTGAGCAAGGCAGGTGGAGTGTCCGGGTGGCGCTCCTGTCTCTTTCGGCAATGTAGCCAGAAATAGTTTAGCAAATAGTCTTAAATTGCCATTTTTGTATAGTACATACCTGAACCAGAGTCCGGCCTGGCAAGTTTAGCACTTACTGAAGTAAAGCAAGTTTCCAGGTAAACGGATAATGAAAGGAGTTAATCCTTTCACTATCCAACACATACCCTGCCATATAATACCTTATAATACAACAGCCAGGTTGAAAAATCCTGAAAACAACGAATATATATCAATGAACCCCACCCAGCCCAGTAGAGGAAACAGTAGGATCCTTAAACAAAACTTTCTTTTCAAGGCTTTCAACGTTATCCCGTAAAACAGAAATCGACCGTTCAAATTCCTTAAGCTGACGTCCCATTTCTTCTACAATTCCATTTAATTTAGTCGAGAATACTCCTCCCATGTGCCATAACTCCTGCAACTCTTCAACCTTTATTATCGATAAGGGATAGTTCGAATTGTCAGCCTTACAAACCAATACACCGGTATCACTAATATAACTTAAAACTCTTCTGATCAGAATTTCTTCATTCGTTACCAGTACATAAATATCATTAAAGATGATATCAGAACAGTTCTCAATGTTACGGGCTGTCACAATATCATCCTTCTGAACAACACCGGCCATACCATAGTCACTTACCTCAAATACACGATAAGTACTGTTTATCAATAACATCTCCTCGCCAATACGATTAGCCTTTAATGATTCGAGAGAATCTATGTATTCCCGGTCTTTGTTAGAGGTGAGGTAATTATAATAATCTGAATTTTTAACTAAACGGATTTTATCAAACTCTGTCCCTGAAACAGGGCGCGGAAGTTCATATATAGGCAATGACGAGGAAGCATTCTGCCTGCCATGTAAGATCCATTCGTAACTCTTATTGTAAAATACAGCCAGTTTAAAAAGTATCTCATAAGTTGGGAACTGGTTCCCCAACTCTATTTGTGAGTAATTTCCTCTCGACATTCCTAAAAATCGAGCAGTCGTTTCCTGAGAGTATGAATGCTCTATTCGTAAACTCCGGATCCGTCTGCTGATCATTTCTCTTGACAGAATTTCTTGCATGATAAAATATTTAATATCTTTAATAATAAAAGGCTTGGTTAATTTGTTGAACAATAATCAATATACAAGCCAAATTTAATGAGGAAGATATTTTTTATTAAACTAATTACCGATCGTAAATGAATTTACAAAATAGTCCTGACTACTACATACTTATTGATGAAAACATGTTTATCGTAAGTTACAGTAAAAATGTTTCAGATATATGGGAGTCACTCTTCCTGACCAAACTACGCAAAAAGGAGAATTTAAGATTTTATATCCCTGAAATATTATTGTCATCTTTTATGAAAGGACTTAAATATTGTCTGCAATCCAAATACTTAATATTTGAACAGGCAGTGAAATTCCCCAATGGTGAGACACACAATCTTTATGTTAACCTGAACCCCGTTATTCTGGATAATAATGCCCGATATGCATTTATATGCATCCAGAACAATGCTGATAAGAGATTGCTGCTGGCGAAGCAAAGAGAAACGCTGGCCAACTATGCGCACCTTACTTCACATAAATTAAGAGCCCCGCTAAGTAATATTCTAAGCCTCTCAAACAGCATTCGCGATTCAAAGATATACGATCCTGAAATCATAAGAAACCTGCTGGCTGATATTACGAAACAGGCAGAAAGCCTTGATGCCATTATCTACACCCTGAACGGACTCATTAGTACCGAAAATGAAGAGATCGTGATCAAACCAAAACTATCCATAAAAGAGATAAAAAATATCGTACTAATTGATGATGAGCCAGTTGTGAACAAAATTCATGAAAAAATTTTGAGTACGTATTTCCCCGATGTGAGCATAAAAATCTACACGGATGGAGCCGAAGCGCTGCATTATTTAACCAAAAGTCATACCGATCTTATCATCCTCGATATCAATATGCCGGGCGTAGACGGCTGGCAGTTTTTGGACGAACTGAATAAAAGACATATTCGTGCAAACATCATCATTTTATCTTCTTCCATTGATCCTGCAGAAAAAAACAGGGCCTTCCGATATGAAAATGTTAAGCACTTCTGGAATAAACCCTTAACCGTCGAACAAATTTCCTTTGTATTAGAAAGCATGGATTGATCTGAAATTAAATTACAGTAATTGCCTGTCATTTATGAAGGTAAACATAAGGATGACCGGAACCCCGGGCGAATTGGAATTGGATATATTTATTCTCAGAAGATATGATGTCCATCTATTCATTTATAGACATGAGTTATTTTTATTTTGAACGAAAGCATTAAAAAACAGAAATCCCTCTCCGATTCTGCAGAATTTCCGGAAGCATACAAACTACTCTTATGTTAAAAATGAAATGATGTTGATGGCTTTGAGCAATCAGCTTGAAATCTGAGAAACAATATCAATAATGTGAGTGTTGCTCAAATTTGATGGCTATTAGCCCATAGCCCATAGCAAAAATAAAGATCAGTTACGCTTAACATAACACTAGCTAACGTGAGTTCGACATAAAATTTTGCCGAGATACTGTTTTTATCTTGTTTTAGAAAGCAGGGTCTGTACCTCTTCAGTCCCGGTAGCCCCGTGTTCTGCCCTGGTTTTTTGCAGCAGATTTAATAGACTTCATGAAATTAAGTAGTGCAAAAAAGCCAGAGCTGCCACCCGGGTTTATTTCAAAAGGCCAATGTTCCTTTCGCCGGACTACCCGTCCCGATGAAAAACAGCTCCGGGTAAAATAAACCTTGCCGGAGGAGGTA
>CAZGWG010000155.1:0-9654 GCA_964529165.1 uncultured Sphingobacterium sp. | reverse complement strand
TACTGGGGTATGGGACTTACAGCAGAAGCCGTTGCGAATGAGTATAAGGTGAGCCGTGAAGACCAGGATGAGTTCTCATTTAATTCCCACCAGAAAGCTGTTGCCGCAATAAAAAACGGACATTTGAAGGATGGTGTTGTTCCGATTACGGTTAAAGAAAATTACCTTGATGAAAACCTGAAGAAAAAATCCCGAGAATATATAGTTGATACAGATGAAGGACCCAGAGCAGATACCAGTATTGATAAGCTGGCAAAACTAAAGCCTGTATTTGCAGCAAACGGTTCAATTACAGCAGGTAATTCATCCCAAACATCTGATGGGGCCGCTTTTGTACTGTTGGTCTCAGAAAAAATGTTAAAGAAGTTAAATGTGCAACCCATTGCCCGTCTTATAAGTTATGGTGTTGCCGGTGTACCTCCAAGAATCATGGGTATTGGTCCTATTGAGGCTATTCCTCTTGCACTGAAAAAAGCCGGGATGAAACAGCAGGATATTGATCTTATCGAATTGAATGAAGCATTTGCGTCTCAATCACTTGCTGTAATAAGAGCATTAGACTTGGATCAGGATAAGTTAAATGTTAACGGCGGAGCAATAGCCCTCGGTCATCCCCTTGGCTGTACAGGTTCAAAGTTGTCAGTACAAATTTTCAATGAACTGAAAAGAAGAGAAAAGAAATTCGGGATGGTGACCATGTGCGTCGGCACAGGTCAGGGAGCAGCGGGGATATTTGAGATGCTTTAATGTGAATAAGGATTAATAATCAAGGACAAGTTCAATTGATTTAAGTAAAATCTGAAGTTAATAACCTATTATTTAGAGGATAAATAGATACAATAAAGATTATGGAACGAGGATAACAAAATTTCATCAGTTGATGAAGGATCTCTCAGGTATAATAATTTGTGATGCACAATTTCAGGAAACTAACTATCTGGTTAGATGCCATAGTGCTTGCAAAAGAAGTTTACAAGTTAACTTCAAATTATCCCAAAGAGGAAAAGTATGGGTTGGTTTCGCAGATTAACAGCTGCAGTGTTTCTGTGGCATCAAATAGAGCAGAAGGATCATCAAGGTCTTCAAATAAGAAGTTTTCTTATTTTATAGAGGTTGCTCCAGGCTCCTTATTCGAATTGGAAACACAACTAATACTATCTAATGAGTTTGGAATAATCGATGCTCAGGATTTAAACAACCTGAAAAATAAAATAGTAAAAATTCAGAAAATGTCAACTAAATTTTTAACAAGTCTGGAATAGAAATGAAATAAGAATAGAGAGTAGGACATAGTTACAATGACTAGACAATATTTCAATCAACTCAAATCTGTCTTTATTCTTTGCTCCTTGTTCCTTAATCCATTAATAATAATATTATGAGCACAGTAAAAACCAAATCAATCAAAGGCGGAGAATTTATTATTCGCGAAACGGCATGTGAGGATATCTTTATCCCGGAAGAGTTTGATGAAGAGCAGTTGATGATCAAAAAAACCTGTGAGGATTTTTTGGAATCAGAGGTGTTTCCTAAGCTCGACAGAATTGATAATCAGGAAGAGGGTCTAATGGTCAACCTGATGGATAAAGCTGGCGAACTGGGTTTATTGGCAGTCTCTATTCCGGAGGAATACGGGGGCTTTGGTAAAAACTTTAATACCTCGATGTTGGTTGCTGATTCAGTTGGCGCAGGCTGCTCCTTTGCGGTTGCACTTTCTGCACATACAGGAATCGGTACACTTCCTATTCTTTATTATGGTAATAAAGAGCAGAAGGATAAATACATTCCCAAACTGGCAACCGGAGAGTGGAAAGCTTCTTATTGCCTTACTGAGCCGAATTCGGGCTCCGATGCTAATTCAGGGAGAACAAAGGCTGTACTGAATGCAGAAGGTACGCACTACCTGATTACTGGTCAGAAGATGTGGATCACCAATGGTGGTTTTGCTGATATTTTCATTGTTTTTGCGAAAATCGGAGAGGATAAAAATCTGTCTGCATTTATTGTAGAGAAAGAATTTGGCGGAATCAGCATGAATCCTGAGGAGCATAAACTGGGTATTAAAGGATCGTCAACAAGACAGGTTTTTTTTAATGATTGCCCTGTTCCGGTTGCGAATCTGCTTTCAGAGCGGGAAAATGGTTTTAAGATAGCAGTAAATATTTTGAATATCGGTCGCATTAAGCTTGGTGTTGCAGCGATCGGCTCTTCCCGGAAGGTTTTGAATCAGGCCATAAATTACTCGAATGAGCGTATTCAGTTTGGCTTGCCAATTTCCAAGTTCGGGGCCATTCGTTATAAACTGGCCGAAATGGCTACCCGAAATTTCGCACTTGAAAGTGCGTCTTACCGCGCGGGGCAAAACATTGATGATGCCTATGATGCCTTGGTAGCAGAGGGTATGGAACCCTCACAGGCTAAACTAAAATCTACCGAGCAATTCGCTGTGGAATGCGCAATTATTAAGGTATGGGGTTCTGAAGTTTTGGATTATATCGTGGATGAAGGTTTACAGATCTATGGAGGTATGGGTTATTCTGCTGAAGTACCAATGGAACGTGCTTATCGCGATAGCCGTATCAACAGAATATTTGAAGGCACCAATGAGATTAACAGAATGCTTATACTGGATATGCTTCTGAAACGTGCAATGAAGGGTGAACTGGATCTGATGACTCCTGCACAAGCTGTTGCCGGTGAATTAATGTCTATCCCTGATTTTGCTGAAGAAGATAATTCACTTTTTGCTGCAGAAAAGCGACTGTTGGCGAACCTGAAAAAGGCCGGATTGATGATCGCTGGTGCCGCAGTCCAGAAGTTAATGATGACCCTGTCAAAAGAGCAGGAGATTCTGATGAACATAGCAGATATTATTGGATATATCTATGTTGCCGAATCCACCTTACTCAGAGTTGAAAAACTGGTAAAATTAAGGGGTGAAGAAGCCTGTACCGGACAGTTGGATATGATGCGGATTTACCTTTATCAAACCTTAGATAAAGTTTCTGTAGCAGGAAAGGAAGCGCTTTACTCATTTGCTGAAGGTGATGAATTACGAATGATGCTTGTAGGACTCAGACGTTTTACGAAATCAGAACCTTTCAATATCAAAGAAACAAGACAAAGGGTCGCTAAACAATTAATTGAAGCGAATAAATATTGCTATTAAATCAATAATTTATGAATTGAACATCAAGACATCAGATAGCTTATTGCCTGCCTGATGTCTTTTTTAGTATCTGAACAGAAGGTTTAAGGGATTGTTTTTGTAATCCATCCGGAATTTTACAAAATATGACAAAATGCAAACTCTTCAGACGATTTCTGGCAAACTCTTTGACTATAAATATCGTATATATTTTACCTGCTGAATCTGGCAATGAATGTTAAAACGTTATGAATTTGACAGGATTAAAAACATTAGATAATAATTGTTTTAATCATCAAAGTTCCATCTGACAGAAGAAAGCAATAAGAATAAACAGATGAAATTAGTTAATTTATTCACCATAGCAATTTTTGAAATGTCCGGACTGATTGACAAATTAAAGGCCCTGAAGGAAAAGCTCCAGGATTTTCTACCTGATCTAAACCCTCAGGAATCAAATAAAAAGCAATTGATTTATATACCTCTGCGTGTTTCCGATCAAGGAAAGGCGAGGAAGAAGTCCTAAGGATAATTATTATTCCAATATAAATACCGCTATGAATACTGCTGAAGAAATTCAAAATGCCTATGTGGACTATGTCCTGACAAAGGGCATCAAGCCCCCTTCTGTTTATGTTTTTGCCAAGGAAAACAACCTGACAGAAGAAGAGTTCTATAATCTCTATACATCCTTTGAAGGGATTGAAGATTCAATCTGGACCGAACTTTGCAATAAAGCTTTAACTGAAGTGCAGAAACAGGAAATATGGGATCAATACTCTTCACGTGAAAAAACTCTTGCATTTTTTTATGCTTTTATCGAATTACTGAAGAGTAAAAGGAGTTTTGTGCTTTATAGTTTAAAGCATTCAGGACAAACTATTGGGACTCCCTCGATTTTAAAAGGCGTTAAAGCTCTTTTTGAAGGATTCGCATCCGGACTGGTAGAGCAGGGAGTAGAGTCGGGCGAGTTGGCTAACAGGCGCTTTCTGACTTCGAAGTACAAAGATGCACTATGGATTCAGTTTGGTGTTATATTGAATTTTTGGGGAAAAGATAACAGTCCTGGTTTCGAAAAGACCGACGAGGCAATTGAAAGGGGTATCAATGTAACTTTCGATCTTTTTGGTAAATCTCCGCTGGACAGTTTGTTTGACTATGGGAAGTTCATGATGAATAATGGCGGCATGAAACCTAATGTCAAGTTTTAAATAGTCATTCAGACCAGTAAAACTTCGATAGCTAAATGAAAGAACAGGACAGTATTCCAACATCAAAAACAGAACGTTCAGCAAAATTTGTTAAAACAGGTCTTAAAGTTGGTGGAAATTACATTAAACACTATTCCAAAAAACTATTCAATCCCTCACTAAACAGGGACGAACTGAATCAGGACAATGCCACGGATATCTATGCATCCTTAAGCGAGTTGAAAGGAAGTGCTCTGAAGGTAGCTCAGATGCTCAGTATGGACAAGAATATTTTGCCAAAAGCTTATGTCGATCAGTTTTCACTTTCTCAATACAATGCTCCCCCATTATCTGGCCCGCTGATTGTCAGAACCTTCAGTAAATATTTTGGTAAAACCCCATCCGAGATCTATGATGAATTCAACATCAGGTCAACAAATGCAGCTTCAATCGGACAGGTTCATCAGGCCAGCTTGAATGGTAAGAAACTGGCAGTTAAAATTCAATATCCCGGAGTTGGTGACAGTATATCATCAGACCTGAAAATGGTAAAGCCTTTTGCATTCCGCTTATTGGGAATGAGCCAGAAAGAACTTGAAGTCTACATGACAGAAGTAGAAGAACGGCTGCTTGAAGAAACTGATTACGATCTTGAAATTAAGCGATCTATTGAGTTTTCGGAGGCGTGCAGAGATTTAGCGAATGTTGTTTTTCCTACCTATTACCCTGAATTATCTTCAAAAAGAATCATCACAATGGACTGGCTTGAGGGGCAGCACATGAAAGAATTCATGAAGACGAACCCTTCTCAGGAACTCAGAAATAAGATCGGTCAGGCTCTTTGGGATTTCTATAATTTTCAACAGCATGAATTAAGGGCAGTACATGCTGATCCTCATCCGGGGAATTTTCTGATTACACCAGATGGGAAACTGGGTATTATTGATTTTGGATGTATTAAAGAAATGCCTGATGATTTCTATTATCCTTTCTTTTCACTAACCTCTACGGATATGTTAAAGGATAAGAATAGAACTATCAAGGCGTTCCGGTCTCTTGAAATGATCAAGGAAGATGATGATGCAGCACAGATAGAATTTTATTACCGGGTTTATAAGGAGATGATTGAATTGTTTGCCCAGCCTTATATGGCAAGTACCTTTGACTTTAGCCAAACTGATTTTTTTGACAGGCTTTATTCTTATGGTGAGAAGATCTCACGAATGCCGGAATTTAAACAAGCCCGTGGTGTAAAACATTTTATATATGTGAACAGGACCAATTTTGGCTTATACAATATGCTTCATGATCTGGGTGCAAACGTGAGAACTGATACCTGGTACCCTCATTTGGAGGTAGCTGTTTAATCAGCAATGGCAAAAGTTTCATCTAAAATCTGTCTTTTCCGGGTTAAGTCAGAGCGCATAAACTAAATAATTTTGTTAAAAAATGTTAATCCTTACTTTTTAACGTTTAAAAGGATAAATTTGCTCCAATATGAAAATTCACCTATTAGTATTCTCTATTGTCATGGTGCTTGGATTGAGCTCATGCCTAAAAGATGATTATGTTGACCCAACTGTTCAGGCTCAAAAGGACGATGCAACGATCGTTAAATTTTTAACTGACAATAATATATCTGCGATAAAACATTCCAGTGGGTTGTATTATCAAATTATTCAGTCAGGCGGAGGCAACATCACGTATACTGCTAATACCACCGTTTCGACCAATTATACAGGCAGATTGCTCTCAGGACAGGTTTTTGATAAAACAACAACACAGCCAGTCTCCTTCAAGCTGGGGCAGGTTATAGTAGGCTGGCAGGTTGGTATTCCGCTGATCCAAAAAGGGGGTAAGATCAGATTGTTCATTCCTTCTGGTTACGGATATGGACCACAGGGTTCAGGCCCGATTCCTCCAAATTCGGTACTTGATTTTGATATCGAACTGGTGGATGTTCAAAATTAAAAGCACGAAATGAGACAATTTTTGAAATACGCCTTTGCAATTATTTTTTTGTCGGGTATCCTTGTTTCCTGTGTGAAGGAATATGAGTCAATTGAAGTTATCGACGACCGGAGTGTGAAAGAGTATATCCAGCAGAATAATTTATCGGTTCAGGAGTATAATGGTACCGGTATATATTATCAGGTTGTAAGTCCGGGACTGGGAGCGGATGTGGAGTATTCACAATTGACCCCGGCGCTAATTACCATCCGCTCATTGGATGGTAAGTATGTATCGAATGATACCCTGGCCAATGGTAACCGATATTACAATTACCTTGGATATTTTAATCCTGAAGCAGTTCGTGTTGGTATTAAAGAAGTGCTGAAAAAATCAAACGGAACGATCAGAATGATTGTACCCTCTCGTTTAGCCTTTGGAAGGAACGGTACAGCACAAATACCAGGTAATGCTTCACTTGATATTACGGTGAAGGTCATGGAAACAGATAAAATTCCTCAGTATGATGATTATACGATCACAAAATACATGGAAAAGAACGCTATGACGGGATTCACCAAAACAAGCAGTGGAATTTATTATAAAATTGGTCAGCCGGGAACAGGCAGCCCGATAACAGTTGATTCAACAGTTGTTGCGAATTATACCGGTAAACTATTGAATGGTACTATATTCGATAGGGCAGTAGCAGGAAGTGAGGCAACCTTTACTTTGACTTCAGTAATTAAAGGATGGCAACAGGCAATTCCTCTGATTAGTCAGGGGGGAAGTATTCGAATGATTATTCCATCTTCATTGGCTTATGGAATGGAGGGGAGCTCTCCATCTGTGCCACCCTTCTCTTGTCTGGATTTTGAAGTTAATGTTACAGATGTCAAGTAAATAGTCTGACCTGAAATACTTAATCTTTTTAAACACTTGATTTCTTTCTTTTAAGATGATTTACAGGAAGCATATTTTCGTTTGCACCAATCAGCGTCCTGCAGGGGCAAGAGTTTGTTGCGGGGAGGAACATGGTTCTGCTCTGATTGCAGAGTTTAAAAAACTGACCAAAAGCAAGGGTCTTGATGTTGAAATGAGGACTCAGAGAACAGGCTGTTTTGATGTTTGTGAAAAAGGCCCGATGGTTGTAGTTTATCCTGAAGGAGTATTTTATGGCAAAGTGCAGTTAAGTGATGTCGAAGAAATCGTAAGGGAACATTTAGAAAATGACAGAATCGTCAGCAGACTACTAATCCCAGATTAAATCCTTGATGATTCTTTATTTCACCTGATTTTCCATCATTCCGGACCCGATCCTGAAACCTCTCAGCTACTAATATAACTCTGCAACTGCTCAATCGTTTGTTTCTGATCTTCGATCACAAACTTTACCAGATCACCAATTGAGATCATTCCTGCGACATGTCCGTTATCAATTACCGGTAAATGCCGGATATGCTTATCAGTCATGATTTCCATACAATGATCAATACTTGAGTTCAGACCAATCACTTCAAGATGAGCTGTCATTACCTCTTTGATTTTAGTATCCTTGGAAGATTTTCCCTGAAGAATTATTTTACGGGCATAATCCCGCTCTGTAAAAATTCCTTTTAAATCAGTGCCATCCATTACCAGTAAAGCACTGATATTTTTATCCATCATCACCTGAAGGGCATCCAGTACAGATGTTTCAGAACTGACAGCATGAATAGTGGCGGATTTGTTCTGAAGAATATTTTTTACTGTTTTCATAATCAGAAGGTTTAACTATTAAATATAATAAATTATCTAATTAGTTGCATCCTGAAATTTTGATATTGATGCTGAGTTCGAATTAAAGAGCATCGATATTTAAACACAGGTTTGATTAATATCATGATTTAAATTATCACTGATTTATGGCCGAAAGGGGTTAAAGTCTGGCCCTGGGAAACAAGTGTTTTTAGAAAAAAAATAGCAGCTAAATAATTCAACATGTTAATACTGCCGGGCTGAGCTTAATAAAGGCTTCTTGAGCATCCTTTAAGATGAATATCTTTAAGCCTGAATCTCCATTTTATTCATTATTGGCTATCTATTTAAAATCTTACATGAAAATGATCAATAAAGTCAATCTAAGCCGTAATATTGCGGCAATATTCAATTTCACATTTAAACGTATATACGTGAAGGTATTCCGGGGGAGCCTTAAATAAATATGAGTGGTAAAACCATTTTAGTTTGGTTTAGAAAAGATTTACGGATTCACGATAATGAGATTTTAACGGAGGCAGTCCGTAAAGGTGACAGGATCATACCAGTTTATTGTTTTGATCCCCGTCAGTTTGAAATGACCTCATTTCAGACCAGAAAAACCGGCCTGATTCGTACCCGTTTTTTACTTGAAAGCGTGACGGATCTTCGCGATTCCTTTAAAAAGGCTGGTGGAGATTTGATCATTAAAATCGGCAAACCTGAAGTTATATTGCCTGAGCTTGTTGCAAAGTACCATGTCAATGAGGTTTACCATCACCGCGAGGTCGCATCCGAAGAGACCCGGGTTTCAGCCGATGTAGAGAATGCGCTATGGAAGCTAAAGATCAATCTCAAACACTTTATCGGTCATACCTTGTATCATAAAGAAGACCTGCCTTTTCCGATTAATAGTATTCCTGATATATTTACCAGCTTTCGTAAGAAAGTTGAACGCGACGGATCAGTAAGGTCTTGTCATGAAACTCCCGGTAAGATGAGTTTCCCTGATAATCTTGAAAGCAGTAAAGTTCCTGATCTCTCTGATTTTGGCTTTGATGAATATGGACCTGCAGATCAGCGGTCTGTGATGAAATTCTATGGCGGAGAGACCGAAGCATTGAAGCGTATGCAGGATTATTTCTGGGGGACCAATGCCGTTCAGAATTATAAACAAACACGGAATGGCCTCATTGGATCTGATTATTCATCCAAGTTTTCTGCATGGATTGCTTTGGGATGTCTTTCACCAAGGGAAGTTTACTGGGAGATTAAAAAGTACGACCAGATTAATGGTGCCGGCGATTCTACCTATAGTCTTTTTCTGGAGCTATTATGGCGCGATTACTTTCGTTTTATGTTTAAAAAATACGGGAATAAATTTTTTCAGAAGATAGGGTTCAAGGGGATTGCACCTGAAGAAAGTGAAAACCAGCAAGAACTGTTCGAACTCTGGAAAAATGCAGAAACAGGTATCCCATTTATTGATGCAAACATGAAGGAGCTGAATGCAACAGGCTTCATGAGCAACAGGGGACGTCAGAATGTAGCCAGCTTTCTGGTAAAGGATTTGAAGGTTAACTGGATGTGGGGAGCTTCCTATTTTGAAGAAAAGCTGATTGATTATTG
>CAZGWG010000154.1:0-9672 GCA_964529165.1 uncultured Sphingobacterium sp. | reverse complement strand
GGTGCAGCGGCGGCATTTTGTTTCTTTTCTGCTGCAGGAAAAGAAAAGAGAAAAACTTTAAGACATAAATAAGTTCCTTATTTCTACAATTTCAAATTTTCCCGGACACTAATGATTCAGGATTCACCGGATCAGGGCGTCACAGCTTAGTATTGTTATTTTAAAATAAACCTGTTAAACCTATCTATTACCTAAAATTACACTAAGTAAAATTTAATACCTCAATAAAGCAGCACAGGAACTAGGATTGTTCTATTGATTTGTTAAGGCTAAACCTGATAAAAATCTACCGGGAGAATTTACATAGAAGTCTGCACTGAAAATCCGGACAACAATAAGCTTAAATTTAAGGGCTTTATGAGTCGCATATATAATTGTTCACTATGCCGGAGAAGTTCTATCAGAAGGGCTGATTTTGTTTGATATTAGAAAATTATACTCTTGTTCCTTCATGAATTTGGACTACATACATTTTTTTGGTTCGGGTTGAGCCATCCCGGGGCCTGAAAGGGTTCTGAAAGGGGATTTGTTGGGCTATTATTGGGTAGAGTGGGTCAAAAATGCAGTTTTGGCCCAACAAGAGGCGAAGAAGGGCCCAATAAATCCCCTTTTTTGTACCATTTCATGATTTAGTATAAAAACGCTGTTTAATCTGCAAGAACGATTCCGGGATTTCTTCCGGTTTTTAGTCCTAAAAGCTTTATGTTCGGAAAACCATCCAGGCTGAGCGTTACATAAATATTTAGATAAAAAACGAGTGTTTTTTACACTAAGTAAAGTCTTTAAAGGCCTGCTTTCAAAATCTCCTATTCAACTCAAATTATTACCTATTCCCTAATCAGTAGTTCAGAGATAAGCTCACTCTCATAACCTTTAGCTGCGGCATAGCGGCTTAGAAGAAACCTGCGTTTAAATGGATCCTTTTCTGTTATTGTTTTCGATTTTTTCTTTAATAACTGTTCCAGTTTTGAAAGATAATCATCCATGTCAATCGCATTGAGTGATTTTGCGATGAGTTTATCCGGAACCCCCTTCAATTTTAAACCCTGCTTTATCTTCAATTTACCCCAGCCCTTGATCCTGAATTTACCCAGGGTATAAGCTGTTGAAAATCGCTCTTCATTCAGAAAATTCTGATCGATAAGTTCAGAAATGATCTCTTCTGCATCTTTCTGATGCAGTCCCCAGTCATAGAGCTTGTTTCTGAGCTCCTGCTGTGACCTTTCCTGATAGGCACAATAGCTTTCTGCCTTTACTTTGGCCTGCTCTCTGCTAAATATTCTGGGCTTATTGTTCTCGTTTTTCAAAGCATTGAAATATCGCAAATATTTAAGAGGAATCTTTAAAATTTATTGAAATTAGCAGAATGAACCATATCCTATATGCTACAGAAGATCTAACAGGTATCCTCAAAGCGGAGTCTTTTATTCAGAATCAGGATATTTTGATCAGGACTATACTTAGCGATAGCCGGAAGCTTAGTGATATCAATCATGCGCTCTTTTTTGCCCTGAAAGCAAGGAGGGACGGACATAGTTTTATTCCTGCCGTTTATGAAGCCGGAGTAAGAAGTTTTGTAATTTCTGATTCCGAATTTGATACCGGAGCTTATCCTGATGCTAATTTTTACAAGGTTAGCGATACGCTAATGGCTTTGCAGGATCTGGCAGCTGCTCACCGTTCGAAATTCAATTATCCGGTCATTGGGATCACCGGCAGTAATGGTAAAACCATTGTTAAAGAATGGCTCTATCAGCTTCTGGTTCCCGAGAGCAATATTGTCAGGAGTCCTAAAAGTTATAATTCACAGATCGGGGTACCGATCTCGGTATGGGAAATGAATGAGGAGAATGATCTGGCGATATTTGAAGCCGGGGTATCCAAAGTGGGTGAGATGGAGAATCTGGCCAGGATAATACGTCCTACGATTGGAATACTAACGAATATCGGAGAGGCCCATAGTGCAGGTTTTGAAAGCCTAAATGATAAGATCAGAGAAAAGCTGAAGCTATTTGAGGGAGTGGATCTGTTTATTTATTCAGATAAATACCTGGATCAGTATGATGGTGAAATACCCGGAAAGAATAAATTCACCTGGAATTATCGTGGAAAAGCAAATCTGGAGGTGTTTGATGATGAGGTGCTTGAGGAAAGGTTCCAGTTTCTCAGGGCGCGTTTCAACGGAAAGGATGTTCAGGCAATGATTCCTTTCACCGATCAGGCCTCCATTGAAAATGCGATCATCTGCTGGGCAAGTTTACTCGCAATGGGTTATGAGCCTGAAGAGGCTGATAAAAGGCTTGAGAAGCTGATTCCGGTGGGAATGCGGCTTGAACTTAAGAATGGTATCAACAACTGTTCTGTAATTGATGATTCCTACAGTCTCGACCTTTCTTCTTTGGCTATTGCATTGGATTTTTTGAAACAGCAGAACCAACACCAGCGACGCACATTGATCCTTTCTGATATACCCGGAGCTGATTCTGAAGCACTGTATGAGCAGGTAAGGAATCTGCTGGAGAATAAATCAGTCGACCGCTTAATTGCCGTAGGGGAGCATATCAGTAAGTATGCTGTTAAGTATCCTTTTGAGACCGAATGCTTCGTCAGCACAGCGGATTTCCTGGAACATTTCGCCTCAATAAAGTTTCATAATGAGACCATACTCTTAAAAGGTGCAAGGGCTTTCGAATTTGAGCGAATCAGTCAGCTTTTAACGCAGAAGGTTCACGAAACCGTTCTGGAGATTAATCTGAATGCGTTGGAGCATAATCTGAATCATTATAAGCTGGAATTAGGGGCTGGGACAAAAATCATGGCTATGGTGAAGGCTTTTTCTTATGGCAGCGGCAGTTTTGAGATAGCCAATCTGCTGGAATTCAATAAGGTAGATTATTTGGCTGTTGCCTATGCTGATGAAGGTGTTGCCTTAAGGAATGCCGGATGCAGTTTACCAATTATGGTGATGAGTCCGGATGCAATGGCTTTCGAAACAATAATTCAGCATAAACTGGAGCCTGAGATATTCAGTGCACGGGTCTTAAATCAGTTGTTAGAAGTTTTGAACCGGAAGAATCTGGAGAATTATCCAATTCACCTTAAACTGGATACCGGTATGCACCGGCTTGGCTTTATGGAGGAAGAACTGGATGAACTGATTGAAATTCTTGTCAATACAAAGGGAGTACGTATCCAGAGTGTATTTTCTCATCTGGTGGCAAGTGAAGATCCAGAGCATGATGAATTCACCAGGTATCAGATTGAACTTTTTTTCAGGCTGTCTGAAAGAATCAGCAACAGCCTGAATTATTCATTCATGCGGCATATAGCCAATACATCCGGGATCAGCCGATGGCCTGATTCCCGTTTTGATATGGTACGTCTTGGTATTGGTCTTTACGGAATAGATTCGGTCTATGATTCAAAATCTCCCTTACAAACCGTAACTTCG
Source organism: uncultured Sphingobacterium sp. (assembly GCA_964529165.1). Lineage (GTDB taxonomy): Bacteria > Bacteroidota > Bacteroidia > Sphingobacteriales > Sphingobacteriaceae > Daejeonella. Next base: position 6,221 of record CAZGWG010000154.1, on the reverse strand, counting down.
CTGAAAACAAGTATTTCACAGATCAAGCATATTCCTGCAGGAGATACAATAGGGTATGGAAGGGCAGGGAAGATGCCCGGGGGTGGCAAAATTGCAACCGTGAAAATCGGATATGCCGATGGTTATCGCCGCGGCCTGGGTAATGGCAAGGGCAAAATGATCGTCAGGGGGAAGGTAGTTCCAACCATTGGGAAAATTTGTATGGATATGTGTATGCTGGATATCAGCAGTATTGATGCAGCAGAAGGAGATGAGGTTATCGTTTTTAATGATGAAATACGTGTGGAAGATATCGCAGTTGAACTTGATACTATACCTTATGAAATCCTGACCGGGATTTCCCAGCGGGTGAAAAGAATTTATTATTATGAATAAAATAGTCAGAGCGTTATTTAATTACCTGGTAAGAGGTGCCCTGGTGATTCTTCCGATTGCTGCTGCTATATTTTTTATATACTGGGCAGTTTCTAAGCTGGATTCTGCACTTAATCTGAGTGCTACAATATGGGTAGACCAGACCGGTATGCCGATCTATATTCCGGGACTGGGTATTCTTACAGTCGTAGTGCTGTTGATTGTGGTTGGAATTGTGGTGACAAACTTTGTAACTGATCCGATCAAAAAATGGTTTGCGGGCTGGTTTAAAAGATTGACGGTTTTCAATGTGATTTACACTTCTTTTAAAGATCTTACAGAAGCTTTTGTAGGAGATGATAAGAAGTTCAATGAGCCTGTAGTGGTTGAAGTTAATGAAACCGGATTGAAGAAAATTGGATTCCTGACCCAAAAAGACCTTTCCAAAATCGGTTACCCGGGTGAGGTCGCAGTCTATTTTCCTTTATCTTATTCCTTTGCCGGACAATTATGCATTGTGAATACAGATCGTGTTAAACCACTTAAAATGAGCGCCAGTGAAGCAATGAAATTCATTGTATCGGGTGGTGTAAGTCATCTTTCTTAAGCAGAGAGAGCTAATCAGACTTGAAATTCTTTCTATTGCAGCAAATTTAACAGAAAAAGACGTAGCGTACACGTCTTTTTTCTGTTAAATGATGAATCTGATTTGGATTTCTTGCGGGACTATCTTGGTATTTCAAATACCGGAGCACTCTTTTCTTTTGCCTTTGCTTTAAAGGTATATTGAATACCCACATTAATTGCATAATCTGCAAAAGCAGCATCTCCCATACGATAGGTTCCGGTGGTTCTCTGATATTCCAGATCGGTATAACTTTGAGGGCGTTCTCTTCTCACTGCGATAGGTAATCCAAAGCTGAGAGAAAGGTTATTCTTCATATAAGAGTAAACCGGTTCAACAGAAAGGATATTTCCCGGACGTCTGAAACCAGCACTGCCTCCAATAAAATCATTCACAGGCACAGCTTCGTATCGTCCACCAAGGGATACATTAGAAACAGGACTGAGCGAAAAGTTTGCTGCCAGTCTTGAAGAAAACTGATCAGGAACTGACATAATAGCTTCATTTGCAAGAGTCGGACTTAATTTTTCCCTGAATGTTCTGATATTGTTTACTTCTCTTGGGTTTATCAGGTAATAAGCTCCGGTAGAGAGGAAAATCTTCTCGCTGAGTTTAACATACATCTGAGTTTCGAGAATTACTCCAAATCCGCCATCACCTAATTGAATGGACTGATCAACAGGTCTTACTTCAGGAGCTCCGTTTACGCCGACATTATAAAAAATGTCACTCGCATTGAAATTTCCTGTAGGTAGTTTTAATGATGATCCCAATTGGATATTCCATGATTTTGATCCCGGCTGTACCAGCCATTGCTGAATACCAAATCTGATGTCACCCAATCCACGGGAAAAGGACATGTGTCTCTCAGTACGGCCATGTTCATAAAGAGATGATCTGGTATTTATCTGGGTTGGGACGCCCAGGATTAAATTGGTTTTCCCTGACAACCAGTAGTTGATATTGTATTCCCAGTTATGAGAGTGATTGATTACTTCAGTTCCGTTTGTAACCCTGTCCGGCTCTTCATGGGTTCCTCTGAAATGTCTGAAGGATTTGAAATAACGATAGTTTACACCAGCCTGAACATCACCTTTTGCAAAGGTATTATGGGTCATATCGGCAGAACATACACCGAAATGTCTCACAGCAACACAACCCTGTCCATAGCTTTGCTGAAAAACAAGAAGAAAGATAAATGCAAGTAGAATTTTTCTCATAGGTAATTAAATTTAGAGTTAATTAATACGGGCATAAGGGATATTTTATATCCCTTTGCCCAGTTTATTTCAAAAGTCAAATTTAATTTAAAAAATGAGTTTAGGGATAAAATCAGTACAAGTTGCCTGATTTTATCCCTGATTGATCTGAATCGAACTATTTTGATTTACTTATTGCAATCCGGTATAAAGACCAGCCCATAAACAGGAAAAACATAAAACCTAATATCTGATACCCGCCTGATCCAAGCAATCCGCTCAGGTGCTCTTCCATATTCAGCCGGCCTATAGGACCGCCGGTCGATTCAAAGGCCATTAAAAAGGCATAGATAACGCCCATTAGTGCGCCACCAGCAACCAGGCCGGTTGCAAACAGATTCCCTTTACCGAGTTCTTCGTCTTCAGTTTTTTCACCTTCTTTTTTGGTTCTCATCTCCACCAGGCCTTTAATGGCTCCTCCGGCAAAAATTGGAAGGGTAGTGGAAAGGGGTAAATAAGCTCCAACAGCAAATGAGAGTGATTTTACCCCGCATAATTCAATGGTAATAGCCAGAAATACTCCCACAAGTACAAATTGCCAGTCGAGGTTGAAAGAGAGCAATCCTTTAATCAGTGTAGCCATCAAGGTTCCCTGAGGTGCCGGATAGGTTTCGGTACCTATTGCATGTGTAATTCCCTGTGCAGTCATCTCCGCAGTCGGCCTGTCGAGGACAGATAGTGTCAGGCCGATTACAACTGCTGAAACTATTGCACCAACAAACAGGGCTAATTGCTGATACCGCGGCGTCGCTCCGACGATATACCCGGTTTTCAGATCCTGGGATGTTGCTCCGGCATTTGCGGCGGCAATACAGATCATACTGCCTACAACCAGGGCCATAGGCTCATAGAGGTTTCCAGTCCAGCCAATACTGATAAAAATCAGGCAGGTTCCCATTAAAGTAGCAATGGTCATTCCTGAAACGGGGTTAGATGAAGTTCCGATCAATCCTACAATCCGGCTGGATACGGTTACAAAGAAAAATCCGAAGATGATTACTAAAACGCCGATCAGCAATTTGTTTAATACAGAATCGCCAGGTATTTGCGGCAATAATGCCATCAGTAAAATGAGTCCAAGGCTTCCGAAAATTACTATTTTGAATGAAAGGTCATCATCCGTTCTTTTTACACTTTGTTTTTCATTATTGGACTTATTCATTGATGCCAGACTCGACTTGAATGAAGATACAATGGTAGGTATTGTTTTAAGCAGCGTAATGAATCCACCAGCAGCAACTGCACCTGCTCCGATCTGTTTTACATAGGCCTGATAAATTGCTGTTGCTGTATTCGCGAATACCATGTTCAGCGGATCCCATCCTCCCGGTCCTCCAGGACTATACACATCTTTCAGGTAACCCAATTTTACTAATTGATAAGCAATGGTTTCTGCGGGAACTAGCGTTGCCAGTAATGGGATTAGTCCTAACCATGCGAGGACACCCCCCGCTACAAGAACTCCGGCAATCTTTGGGCCAATAATATATCCCACACCCATATATTCGGGGGTAATTTCACCATTGACAGTTGCTGAAGGAAAGAATTTGTTAGCCTGACTTGTTGCCCAGGAAGGAGCTTCTGCAATCAGATGGAATATCTTTTGAAGTATAGCATAGGCAAATGCGAAAGCAAGTCCGTAATATGCTGTTTTAGCAAAATCGCCTCCTTTTTCACCTGCAATCAATACCGATGCACAGGCTGTACCTTCGGGATAAGGCAAACTTTGATGTTCTTCTACTATCAGAGATCTTCTAAGTGGGATCATCATCAGTGTACCCAGTATCCCGCCTAATGCAGCAAGGAAGAAAATGGGCCAGTAAGAGAAAAATGATTCGCTGTTACTTCCGGCAGACAGAAAGAGAAATCCGGGCAGGGTGAAGACTACCCCTGCTGCGATTGACTCTCCTGCAGAACCGGTAGTCTGGATAATGTTATTTTCAAGTATGGTTGTTTTGAAGAATTTTCTACCAATGGAAATAGCCAATACAGCGATAGGGATGGAGGCAGATACGGTTAATCCTGCTTTTAATGCAAGGTAAACGGTTGCTGCTCCAAAGATTATTCCAAATATTGCCCCCAAAAGAACTGATTTTACTGTAAATTCAGCTACCTGACTTCCTGAACTGATATAGGGCTTAAATTCTTTCTTTTCTGTAGTGTCCGACATAAATATTATTTGTTAAAGTTAAATGTAAAGAGGGTATTTTTGCTGTATGGGCTTTGAGCTATGAGTTATCAGCTATGGGCTCAAAGCCCACAGCTAAATTAAAGATACTTATTTAACAGCATATTGGAAATAAAATGAAAAAAGCGGTTTTTTTAGATAGGGATGGGGTTTTAAATAAAGAACTAGGGGATTATGTATGCAAATTCGAGGACTTTAAAGTGCTGGAGCATAATTTTTCTGCATTATTAGAACTGCAATCAAGGGGATATTTATTGATCGTAATAACCAATCAGGGCGGTCTGGCTAAGGGCTGGTATTCTGAAGATACCCTGAGCCTTATGCATGATCATCTCAGAAAAACGTATGCTGATCATGGAATTCATTTAACAGATGTCTATTACTGCAGGCATCATCCCGAATACAATGGTAAATGTCTTTGCCGCAAGCCTGGTTCTATTATGCTTGAAAAGGCAATAGCAAGGTTCGGTATTGATGCCGGCTCATCCTATTTCATCGGCGACAGAGAAAGGGATGTGATCGCCGGTGAGGCAGCAGGAGTGAAGGGGATATTGATTGAAAGTGATCAGCCTTTGAGTGAGATTTTGAACTTAATTAATTGACAATTGATAATTGACATGACAGTTGACAATTTGCTACATTGGGCCTACATAATCCTCTCTGAAGGGGAATATAAACGATTCTTTAAAAGTCAGGTTTTACAATAAATAACAAAAACTGGCAGTTTTTGTTAAAAAGTTTTGTTTTCCTAACTTAATACAAATTGATTGCCATGGGAATTTCGAAAGAACCAAACGTAACAGGCTTCAGAGGTAATATTGAAAAAATCGTTGTTGTCCGTATAGATAGATCGGGAAGAACTATCCTAAGTGCTTACCCCAACATGACCAATATAAAGCCTACAGTAGTACAGAAGCAACAGCGCTTGAACTTTAAGGACGCTCAGGCTTTAGCTCTAAAGATGTTATCTGACCCTGCTGTAAAAGCTTTCTACAAAGAAAAGTGCAAAGGGGGGGCAGCGTCCGCACAATGTCCTTATTGCAGAACTGATAAAAAAGAAAGGCCTTTGAATTTGTATAATCGTGATATGCTATATCAGGTGTCACCTTCTTCGTACCTTGTTCGTACCTTGTTCGTACCAAGTTCGTAGATCCTTCGATCAAAGGGTACTTTGATCGAAGGATCTACGAGAAAAGTAATAGGAAGGACACTGTTTGTCTCGACTGACCCGGCTAAAAAACTAAATAAATCCATTTAATACACAAAAAAAGATATTTATATAAGTTCAACGTAATAACAGAATAAGCAAGAAATTAAAATACTGCCCAACGATGCTTAAAACGGTTGAGTGAATATCCACTAGTGTCCGGGGAAAGTTTTTATTAAGGTTTAGCCCGGCAGCAGAATTTAAACTCTTGCCATATTTAGGACAGCGGGTATTTTATTAATGGTTGTTTATTCTAATCTCGGGTATAGGCGTATCGCTCAATAGGGCCGGGTTGTAATCGGCGTGGTTCAATTCGGGCCAGTCCAAACGGGTCATCCGGGCGGGCTTCAGCCCCACCTATAGCAGGTTAGAAAATAACGTAAACCGGTGCTTCAGCGCCGACAATATTTAATCGGGCTGAAGCCCGGAACATCCCCCTTGTATTCCCAGCTTAAAAGCCTGTCGTGTGAACACATTTTCTATTTCGTCATGTTTAGGCATCCTTGTCACCCGCTAGGGGAATTAAAGGGGGTGTATCCTCCCCGTAGCCCCTCCAAAGGGGCACAGCATAACGCCTAAATCCCTGCT
>CAZGWG010000153.1:0-9760 GCA_964529165.1 uncultured Sphingobacterium sp. | reverse complement strand
TACCCGTCCCGATGAAAAACAGCTCCGGGTAAAATAAACCTTGCCGGAGGAGGTATCTTCCGGCTATTGGTAATTTGATGTAGAACGCGACTTCTTGCCGGAAATACCCCGAAGGAAAGGGCTGAACCAGCCTATAGCACACGGACATTAGTTTCCAAAATCAAATGATGGCGGGTCCAGAGCCTTATCTGACCATTTATAATCTTATTGTTTAATCTTCTTTATGTCGGATTCACACTAATACAAACGAAATATTACTTCACTTTCGACTCATCCAATTTAAATATCTTACCCAGATTTTCGCTCGACTTGGCGGTAACCTGAAGATCCTTAACAAGACCAGTATTTAAATCGATTACCCAGCCATGTATTTCAAGATCTTCACGTTCACGCCAGGCATTTTGAACGATAGTTGTTTTACATAGATTATAAACCTGCTCAATGACATTTAGTTCTACGAGACGGTTTAACTTAATACCTTCATCGGTGATCCTGTCAAGTTCATTACTATGCAAACGATAAACATCTTTAATATGTCTGAGCCAGTTATCGATAAGTCCGAATTGCTTATTACTCAATGCAGCAGCAATGCCTCCGCAACCATAATGTCCGGCCACAATTACATGCTTCACTTTCAAGACATTTACAGCATAATCGAGTACACTTAACATATTCATGTCTGAATGCACACACACATTTGCAATATTACGGTGAACAAAGACCTGACCCGGCCTGGTATTGGTCACCTCATTTGCTGGTACCCGACTATCTGAACAGCCTATCCACAATACATCAGGTTCCTGCCCAGCGGCCAACTTTTTGAAATAATCAGGGTCTTTAGTAGTTTCCTGCTCAACCCAATCACGGTTACCCTGGAGTAATTCTTGATAACCACGTTTCTGCCTGTCGGTTTTGCTATTAGCCATCTCTTCTGACTTTTCTTTAGTTTCCTTAGTATGAGGCATAGTTAATTAATTTTTTCTGCTTTATGGACTAATTCTTTCACATTCGGAGCATCATAATGATCACGGATATTAAGTATCTCAACTATGGTACCCTTTGAAAAGGCATTGTGCTTGAAATTATGAATGATCTCAATTACATCCTTATCAATAAACATTGAATCAGACCCGTCAATAATTACATTCGATTCATTTGGTAATTTTAGCAATGTTTGCTGTATTGAAGCTTTATTTAAAAAAGAGACCTCCTGAGCAAGCTTAATCCTGATCACATTCTTTTCTCCGTTCTTTTCTATTTTATAGAAATAAGAATTGCGGAGATTAGTTCTAAGAATGTAAAAGATTCCTATCATCATTCCGACTGCCACGCCCTTTAGCAGATCTGTAAATACAACCGCGAGAACGGTTACTACGAATGGAATAAACTGATCCTTACCATTCTTCCACATTTTCTGAAACAGGCTCAGCTTAGCAAGTTTATAACCCGTAATAAGAAGAATAGCCGCAAGACTGGCCAGTGGAATTTTGTTCAGTAAAAACGGAATAAAAAGCAAAGAAAGTAAAAGCCAGAAACCATGATATATGGCACCCATCTTTGTCTTACCTCCTGAATTCACATTCACAGATGAACGCACAATTACTGAAGTCATAGGCAAACCTCCTAACAGACCACTCGTCATGTTACCAACACCCTGAGCTACTAATTCTCTGTTTGTTGGAGAAACTCTTTTATAGGGATCCATTTTATCAACAGCTTCAATACTCAGCAGCGTTTCGATACTGGCAACAATGGCTATTGTAAAAGCAACTGTCCATACCTCTTGATTTCCGATCTGGGCGAAGTCAGGAAATACGAACAAAGCCAGAAACTCATTGTATGATTCTACAACAGGAATGGTAACCAATTGAGCAGGACTTAAAGCAAGACCGGTATTCTCGAAAACTATATTTAGAACAATTCCTAAAATTACGACCAAAATAGCTGCCGGTATCGCACTGAGTTTTTTGAGACGAGGCCAATAAATCATAATCAGTAAGGACAAAACACTGATAATTACAGCACCATAACTAATCATGTCCAATGAAGAAAGCAAGGCTGAAAAAGTATTTTCATGATTAAGCTGGGAGAAACTTTCATCACCCTCAAAATCTGAATCAAAACCCACTGCATGAGGGATTTGCTTTAAAATAAGAATAACCCCTATGGCCGCCAGCATTCCTTCAATTACAGATGAAGGGAAATAATTGGCTATTATTCCTGCTTTTAATATTCCAAGAAAAATCTGAAGCACACCAGCAAGTACTACTGCAAGCAAAAATGTCTCATAACTTCCCAGACTGGCAATTGCACCAAAAACAATCACGGTTAAACCCGCTGCAGGTCCGCTGACACTCAGTTGAGATCCACTGATAGAGGCCACCACAATTCCCCCAATTACTCCTGTTAATATACCGGCAAACAGAGGTGCACCTGATGCAAGTGCGATTCCAAGGCACAAAGGCAATGCAACCAGGAATACAACAATACTTGCAGGCAGGTCTTTTTTTATAGTGCTCGCAGCGAAGTACTGATTAAATATTGAATTTTTCTTTTCCATTAAAGCTTATTTATAGGGATTATTTTTTTGTTCTTTTTTTATTACCCTTCCCTTATCGCGAAGAGCTGTTCTTCTGGATTGTCTTTTATTCTGATAGAATTACCTTAATTAGTTTGTTCAGTCTCTGAATGAATATGTTCTAAATCAAACATTTCCTCAAAAAATTCAACCTCCCCTGTACTGATATCGTACATCCCTCCTATTATTCCAATCTGCTGATCTTCCAGGAGTTCGCGAATAATATCACTACTGTTAACTATCGTTTGAATCTGGGCATGAACATTATTGTGCAGTACATTCGTCACGAAGGCTTCATTAGATCCATTGCGCTCACTCAATGTTTCTTTTTCAGCCTCAATTGCAGGATTAATATGCTTTAGTAATGCATCAAGATTACCCATTTGCACATGATTACATGCCGCGGTAACCGCCCCACATTTAGTATGTCCAAGTACAACAATCAGCTTACTTCCCAATACCTTACAGGTATATTCCAGACTCGCTATGGCTTCTGGGCTCGCTACATTGCCTGCCAGTCGTACACTAAAAATATCACCTAGTCCCTGATCAAATATCAGTTCAGTAGCTAAACGCGAATCACTGCAATTCAAAACAGCCGCAAATGGCCATTGCCCTGTAGCTGTTTCCAGAATAATTTGCTGATTATCCCGATTATAGCTTAGGTTTTTACAAAAGCGGTTATTCCCATCTTTTAAAAACTCCAGTGCCAAACGCGGTGTAAGTAATTCTCTTGATTGTTCTTTATGATGTCTCATTTGTTAAATTTCTGATTATAAATAAATTGATAATTAAATTTCTGCCATGTAATAGCAGCATTGCGAAGTTTAACGCCTTAAAAGACTATTGAATAAACTGAAAGACACGATTCAATTACTGAATGAGTAAAAAACTGCTAAAACCGATGATTGCTTCAACAGGTAATTCAGAAAAAAAGAAAGTGAATAGAATAAATAAAACGTTAAATGAAGTTTAACAGTTTGGAGGCGGAGTAGGAACAGAAGGGAAAAACGATTCTATTAAAAACTGACTTAATGCACTGTATTTTTTCAATGCAATAGAAGTCTGAGGACTGCTAAGGTTGAATTTAAATATTCCACTTAACCATTCCCCTTTATTTAATGTCTCTTTAGCCTGATCTACCCCTTTAGACGCATTGGTCTCAATCTCCAGTTGCATAATTACCGCATTGACGATGCGGTTATCAATATGGTCGGCGATTAAGGGTGCGATAGAAATGAACATCTTCGCGAAGAAGATGAATAAAAAGACGAAACTGAATATTTTTTTAGCGAATTCTTTTTTCATTTCGTAAAGCATTCAGTAAAAAGTTTTCCATACCACACATCAGCAAAGCTAATACAACCTTCGGCTAAAATACTAAAAATGAAAAAAAACTACGAAATAGTTACAAAAAAAAACATCAGATCCCAAGTTCAAATTGTGTTGAAACACCCCACTTATTTCCGGGATGCCTCAGTGCATAATGACCATCAGTGGCAAGATAATTCACATTCAACTGCAACTTGACCCTGTGTTTATTTAAATATTTGGTTGCCCCCAGTTCAAGAATATTTTTCTTTCCTTCCTGGGCCAGAATTTTAACTGAAGGTGTCAATCGTGAATACCTGAATGCAAACTCAATATTGGAGGGGAAAACATATGAAGCCTGATGGTTTATTCCGTTTCCGGTAAAAGCATACCTCAAACTACCTGATGAATTATAAGTAAGCGGGTTATCCACATGCCTTTTTATATATTCCACTGAATATGCCCATCCTCGGTACTTCCCGATTGCATCAATCATCCATGTTGCCATATCTACAGGTCTGTAAAGCTCCTTGCCAAGCTGCCCACCTGTTCTGTTTGTTTTCTTATTCATACTATAGCCTGCTGCAATAGAAATTTTTGGCTTCGGTTCCCGCTCTAGATCGCCCTCCGAATAATCACCTTCTCCAATGAAAGCACCCAGAGGTAATAACTCCAAACGACCGGTATAAGCAAGACCGTTGTCCGTTGAATTCACACTTCTGCCTTCACCCGTTGAAATAGCCCCTTTTATATTATACTCCATTTCACCTATATTATTGTGATAATAGGCTTTGAGGCCGAAGTCCCGGTCAATAGTCATTGCTCCATTTACAATGGAACGGTCTGCAAACTGTAACTGACCGGAGGAGTTTACCCGCTGCCTGTTTCCCGGAAGTTTATTCTGACCAAACCCTATGTAAAACTTTGGAGTGAAATGATAAAAGATGATAGCATCTCTGACAATATTGGCAATACCTGTATTATCAACATCCTGATCTCCACGGGTAAAGGCCAATTGTACGCTGTAGGTCAATTTAGGATTCAAGATAAATCCATCAACACGCATTCTTAGTCTCCGAACTCTAGCCTCATATTCGCTAAAACTAAGGTCAGAACCTGAAGTAGTGAAAGCACCAATTCTGTTCTGCATCCGGAAACGAAAATTGATATAGAAAGACGAGTCGGGGGCTTTATATTGTAAACCCTTAAAATTATGGATCATTGCACGTTCATCCCTCTCCCTTTGAGCAAAAACAGTAGTACAAACCAGCAATAAAACAATCAGTGATATATATTTAGGCAGGGACATTGGAATATTTCTTTTTGCGAAAGTACTGATTATTTAATACTAATTTAATGTCAGGAAAACATCTGCACATTGTATCCGGCTAATTTATAAATGCATTCATATTTTAATACTCATGTATATAAAAACAAGCAATTTTCAATTGCTTTATGCATTTTTTAGTATTTTCACGATTCTGGAAAATCAATAATAATCCCACATAATTGTGAATAAAAAAACTCAAACATTAAAGGATAAGCAAGAAGCAGCCCTGCTGGGAGGTGGTAAGGCAAGAATCGAAAGTCAGCATAAGAAAGGTAAACTAACGGCAAGAGAACGTCTGCATTTTTTACTGGATGAAGGTTCATTTGAAGAGATCGGGATGCTTGTGATGCATCGTTCCACCGATTTCGGGATGGAGAAAGAGCATTATCCGGGTGATGGGGTTGTCACTGGATACGGAACTATCAATGGCAGACTCGTTTATGTTTTTTCGCAGGATTTTACTGTTTTCGGCGGTTCACTATCAGAAACTCATGCAGAAAAAATCTGCAAAGTAATGGATCTTGCGATAAAGAATGGAGCACCGCTTGTAGGACTAAACGATTCGGGTGGTGCCCGGATTCAGGAAGGTGTGGTTTCGCTTGGAGGCTATGCAGATATTTTTTACAGGAATACCATGGCTTCAGGACTTGTTCCCCAAATCTCAGCAATCATGGGTCCATGTGCCGGAGGAGCTGTGTACTCTCCCGCTATTACTGATTTTGTTCTGATGGTTGAAAACACTTCTTACATGTTTGTAACCGGTCCTAATGTTGTAAAAACGGTTACCCATGAAATTGTAAGCTCCGAAGAACTCGGAGGTGCTTCTGCACATGCCACAAAATCAGGTGTCACCCATTTTGCCTGTATTAATGAGTTGGATGCGATCAACCATGTAAAAAAACTGCTTTCATTTATGCCGCAGAACTGTGAAGAAACAGCTCCATCAATAGCTTATGAAAGTGCAGATGAATTGCGACCAAAACTTGATGATATTATTCCAGAGAATAACTCCCAGCCCTATGATATCCGTGAGGTTATTTCAGAAGTATGTGATGAAGGAACCTTTCTCGAAGTCCATAAAGACTTTGCAGAAAATATTGTCGTTGGCTTTGCCAGACTGGCAGGCAGAAGCATTGGTATTGTGGCCAATCAACCTGCTTTTTTAGCGGGTGTCCTTGACATTAAATCTTCTGTTAAAGGGGCACGTTTTGTTCGATTCTGCGATAGCTTTAACATACCGCTCCTCGTCCTTGAAGATGTTCCGGGTTTCCTTCCTGGTACTGATCAGGAATGGAATGCGATTATTACCAATGGTGCAAAATTATTATATGCATTTTGCGAAGCTACAGTACCACGAATAACTGTAATAACCCGTAAAGCTTATGGCGGTGCTTATGATGTGATGAATTCCAAACACATCGGTGCAGACATGAACTATGCATGGCCCGGAGCTGAAATTGCTGTGATGGGTGCCAAAGGTGCTGCAGAGATCATCTTCAAAAAAGAAATAAGTTCGGCAGAAGACCCGAATGCCCGCTGGATTGAGAAAGAGAAGGAATATTCTGACATCTTTGCAAATCCTTACCGGGCGGCAGAAAGAGGCTTTATCGATGAGGTCATTGAGCCTTCTCACACCCGGAAAAAACTGATCAAAGCTTTTAAAATGCTTGAGAACAAAGTGCTTAATAATCCAAGAAAGAAGCATGGCAATATGCCCCTGTAAACATCTTTCAAATGTCTCATATAGAACAAATTCCGCCTGAGCTAACCTGGCGTCTGCGTCGTCAGGTTTTATATCCGGATCAGGAATTCGGGAAAGCAATTCTTGAAGATGATGATGAAGGCATGCATCTTGGTTTATTTCACGATAATAAGCTGATCAGTGTAGTTTCTCTGTTCAGGCGTGACAATGTAATGCAGCTCAGGAAATTCGCAACACTGGAAGAGTATCAGGGTAAAGGTTTTGGCACTGAACTATTGAGCTACCTCCTTGAAGTCACAAAAGAAGAAAATTACAGCATGATATGGTGCAACGCGCGCAAAAAGGCTTCAGGTTTTTATGCTAAATTTGGTTTTACAGAAACTGAAAAGACTTATCATAAAGATGGGCATGATTTTGTGATCATGGAAAAAAGATTAATTTGAATATTACACGTCATGAAAGACATTCTTCAGACCCGCCAATTTGAAAGCTTAATTTTTGAATTAAGGGGCTTTAAAGTAATGATCGATTCCGATCTGGCCCTCTTTATGAAACAAGCTTAAACAATAGGTGAAAAGAAATGCAGATCGATTTCCTCCTGACTTCATGCCTGTTTGCCGGACAGGCCGGTTCGAACTTACAAACGATGAGAAAGAACAATTGGTCACAAATTGTGAACGGTTAAAAAACCTCAGACATTCCAGTATTAACCCGATGGAATGTACTGAATAGGGAGTCGCAATGTTATCACGCTGTATTAAGATCGCCCAAAAACAGTTAAAATTAATATCGAAATTATGCGTGCTTTTGTATATTACCGGCAGATCTTATTGCAAAATCAGGATCTTTATAAAAAAGTAAAGGAGCTGGATGATAGAATCAATTATGTTTTCCAATTCCTGCTAAACAAGATCGAAATAAGTAAAACTATCACAGAGCCGGTTGGCTATAAATTAAAATCCAAGAAAGAACAGAAATAATGGCAAAGAAAAAAGAACAGAAACATATCCAGGTAGTGACTAAGAAATCACTCGATTTTTTTGAAAAATACATCAATAATCCTTCACCAACGGGTTTTGAATGGGAAGGACAAAGAATGTGGCTGGATTATATTAAACCCTATACCGATGAGTATATGGTCGATAATTATGGCACTGCTGTCGCGGTAATTAATCCAGAAGCTGAATACAAGGTAGTAATTGAAGCTCATGCAGATGAGATCTCCTGGTTTGTGAATTACATCACCAAGGATGGATTGATCTATGTAATCAGGAACGGAGGCTCAGACCATCAGATTGCTCCATCCAAACGGGTAAATATTCATACAGATAAGGGAATTGTTAAAGCAGTATTTGGCTGGCCGGCAATTCATACCCGAAACGGTGAAAAAGAGGAAGCGCCTACACTGAAAAATATTTTTCTGGATTGTGGATGTACCAGCAAAGAAGAAATCGAAGCACTGGGGATACATGTAGGTTGTGTGATTACCTACGAAGATGAATTCATGGTTTTGAATGATCGTTATTACGTTGGTCGTGCACTTGATAACCGTGCGGGTGGATTTATGATTGCAGAGGTTGCCCGTTTGCTCAAAGAAAATAAAAAGAAATTACCTTTCGGACTTTATATCGTTAACTCTGTACAGGAGGAGATTGGTTTACGTGGAGCCGAAATGATTGCTCACCGCATCAAACCAAACGTTGCCATCATTACCGATGTGACACATGATACTCAAACCCCAATGATAAACAAGATCACCCAGGGAGACCTGGCTTGTGGAAAAGGACCGGTTGTATCGTATGCTCCTGCAGTTCAAAGCAATCTTAATAAACTACTGATCAAAGCAGCCGAAGCGAATAATATTCCGTTCCAGCGCCAGGCCTCTTCACGTTCTACCGGAACCGATACAGATGCTTTTGCCTATTCAAATGACGGAGTAGTATCTGCATTAATCTCCCTCCCATTACGTTATATGCATACCACAGTAGAAATGATCCATAAAGAAGATGTGGATAATGTTATCCGGTTGATTTATGAATCCTTACTGAGCATTGAGGTTGGACAGGATTTTAGATCGATTAAGTAGTTGAGAATTGATAATTGACACCCGATAGCTATCGGATTGACAATTGACAGTTATCTGGTTGAGAATCGTGGTTTTGGAAAAAGGATAGACAATGAAGAAGGATTTTGTCCCCCTTGGGAGGGGGGCGCGAAAGGCCTGAGCGGTTGGCAGGGGGAGGATTGATTTTCCAATACCTCCCCCTGCCCCCGCTAGAGGGATAAGCAAGGTGCACTGGGATTGTGCTAAAAAAGATAATTGAGACCGATAGTTATCAGGTTGAGAATTGATAATTGACACCCGATAGCTATCGGGTTGACAGTTGACAACCGATAACTGGCAACAAATAACTAAACATTACATGAAAAGAATCATCGTCCTGCTAACAGGACTAACGCTAATCTGCAGTTTTGCTTCAGCTCAGGATATTCAGGGTTATCAAAAGCCTCCTCAGCCAATTCTCAGTTTATTTGAAGCGCCTGTAGGTCCAACAGTCAGGATCAGTGCTGATGGAGAGAAAATGCTTTTACTCGAAATGCAGGATCTCCCTTCCATCTCAGAGCTTTCACAGACCGAGCTAAGACTGGCAGGCCAACGGATAAATCCTGCAAACAATGGGCAAAGCAGATCCACTACCTATAAAGGTATAAAGATCATAGTCGTTAGCACAGGAACAGAATATCCGATCAGCGGACTTCCAAATGCGGCTCGTCTGTCTGAAATTACCTGGTCTCCTGATGAAAGCAGGATTGCATTTCTACATAATGGTGCCAAAGG
>CAZGWG010000152.1:0-9809 GCA_964529165.1 uncultured Sphingobacterium sp. | reverse complement strand
TCAAAAAATAGAAAAAGGCTGTATCGGTTTATTTTGATACAGCCTCTTTTTTTTGTAATTGGTTAGTAAGGATTCTTCAATGGGGGGTATCTATTTTGTATATGGTAAATAACTGATATTTGCTTTTACTTCGATCTTTTCTGCTATTTTTTTAAATACCAGCTTCGGGATCTCAATTTTATGATCAATCAGCATAACATCAAAAATTGTTTCAAGTAATAATGACTTTTCGCCAACAGTTATTTTTCCACTCAGTTTCCTTTCCTGATCAACACCATGAATATTCAATGTCCCACTAGCATTAACGGAATATACTCCAGATTTGCTTAAATCTAGCTCTTCAATAATCTTACCTTTGAAAGTGGCATATGGGTATTTTTCACTTTCCATATAATTTTCATTAAAATGCTGCTGCATCAGCTTGTTTTTAAATTGAAATTGAGAGATAGGAATGCGAACAACAAGCTCCCTGTTTGATAGATTAATGATTGAATTCGCCCGTGTATTTTTCGCTTCGATATCTTCTAATGGAGCTTTAGAGAAAAAGCTAAATTCAGTTTTATTACTGCTATAGAGCTTATTTTGTGCTGAAGCTAAATTAAAAGTCAGAATAAAGACCGTTAGGATCAAATAGTTTTTCATGGGTTCGCTTTGCTTTTTTTCTCAAAAGAAAAGGTTCTTGAAATATTAAAGCCGAAGTGGATATCCCCACTTCCCCAGCTCCCATCAGTTTCTGTAATGAACTGTCTTTCAGTCATTCCGAATGAATTGGTAAAAAGCAATTGAAATACATGTCCTCCGGTTTCAAGATCAAAACTAAAGGAAAGGTTATTCTTATAGTTGTCATCAATCTGGTTCGGAAGAACATAATTATACTCTCCGTTGAGGGAAGTACGTTTGGTCAATTTCATTCTTCCACCTATTCCAGTTGCGATGACCGTTTTATTGTCTGTGAAAATATCTGCCCTGTTTCTATGAATCAGAGTCGGACTCAGCTGCAATGAAAAGGCTTCGCTGAATTTCCTGGCAATCAGGAATTGCGCCGTATAACTGCTTCTGTCAGATCCTGAAAGTTGGGGAGTAGTTTTTTGGGTTCGTATTGCATATCCTCCAAATAGTGTGACAGAAAGGGGCATATTTCCTGGACCCGTTGTTTGTCTGAGCAGTTTGTACTTGGCGAAGTAATCAAATGTTTTCTGAAATGAGCTTCTTCCAAGTCCGACCATAAATCGATCATTGATTCCGTATTCCAATCCAAGACGATTTGTAGCAGCATCTAGTCCGAAGAATTCTTCAAAACCACGGTTTATGCGATCAAAACGATGGGAAATAATGAAATCCATATTGTTCTTGCCGACAGTTTCAACCGAGTGTCCGTTTATAATTCGGGTAGCCTTGAAGGTGGCCGTCCTGATAAATACTTCATTGCTATCTGAAACAAGTTTCATAAGATCTTCCTGTGCGAGGGCAGAGAATGGAAGTATTAAATATATTAAGAGGAAAATCTTTCTCATAGTTTTGAATTTATGTCTGGATTAGGCTTCAAAAACCCTTAAGGAACTTCCGGTTAAAGTAGTGCTATACTTTTTAAGAGCAGAAGTTGCCGGTCCCTGGACTCTTGCACCATTTGAATCAAAAACAGACCCATGAGCAGCATCTGTTAATGAACAAGGAAAATTATTGCTACCTGAATTATATGTTACAGGGTTTCCCTGATGAGTGCAAACAGAGGAAAGAGCAATGTAGCTTGAGCCATTTTTAGCAATGATTACACTATTCATTATTGTCCATCCTTTTGAATTTATATCTGCATTTGAGCTTACATCAAGAGTAAAATCTAACTTGCCACCAGGAGTCGGTGTAGGTGTAACCGGATCGGGTGAACCTGTATCGCTTTTGCCGCAGGCACCAAGGCATGAGCTGATAACTAATGAACCTGCGCTCAAGCCAAGTGCTGTAAGAAAGTCTTTACGTTCCATAATAATGTTGTGTTATAGGTTTCTAATTGTTTAAATTTCGAATAGTGTTGATTTACAGCATATACGGCAGAAAAATCCAATTGGTTTATCCGGGCAAGTTTTATCCGGGCAAATAATTTATTTTTATTTTTAAATAGTTGATTATGAGAAAATTGTGTTTATTTTTTCTTTTGTTGGTCTCATCATTTGCAAATGCGCAACAGATTCAAAGCCTGTCAATAACGCTTGAAAATGTGGACTATCCATTTCCTGTAAAGTTTTTGCCACTGAATATTGAAGGCCAGGATGTACGTATGGCTTACATGGACATCAAGCCTGATAATCCGAATGGAAAAGTCCTGATACTATTTCATGGGAAAAATTTTGGAGGGTATTACTGGACAAATGTGATCAAGGCCATTAGTGCAAAGGGTTACCGGGTATTGGTTCCTGATCAGATTGGCTTTGGAAAATCATCCAAGCCATTTATAAATTACAGTTTCCACCGCCTTGCTGCCTTAAACAGACAGCTATTAGACAGTTTGGGAATTCAGAAGGCTGTTTTGATGGGACATTCTATGGGCGGAATGCTTGCAAGTCGTTTTGCCTTGCTTTATCCTGAAAGAACAGCACAGTTAATTCTTGAAAATCCAATTGGTTTAGAGGATTACCGTCGATTTGTACCCAATGCAAGTCCGGAAGCTATGTATCAGGCCGAGTTGAAAACCACACCAGAAAGTGTGAAACGGTATTATCAAACTTCCTATTTCGTAAAGTGGAAGCCCGAGTATGATGAACTGGTTCGTATAGCTTCAGGAGTGAATGGAAGTTCTGAGTTTCCACGTTATGCAAAGGTATCGGCTTTAACTGCCCAGATGATTTATGAACAACCTGTTGTATATGAATTTCCATTGCTTAAGGTTCCGGTATTGCTTTTGATTGGCACTCAGGATAAAACTATTGTGGGCAAAGCGAGACTTAAGCCTGAAGATCAAGTGAAATATGGGCTTTACAATCAGCTGGGCAAAGAAACTGCATCTAAAATTCCGGGATCTGTGTTGATCGAGTTTAGTAATTCAGGTCATATTCCCCATCTGGAGATACCGGAAGAGTTTTTAAGGGCATTAGGTGAGAATATCAAATAGCGTTGACTTGTGAAATCACCCTGATAAGCGCAATGTAGATTTCGTCAATCCCACACAAAATAGCGACCCAATAACTATCGGGTGACGAATTTTAAAAGCTTAGGGCCCTGGTAAATTCGTAAGTCTTATGATAAAGAAGCTATGATTTGTTCAGCAGTAATTTTTTGCTGCTCGCCACTTTTCATGTTTTTAAGACTGAGTAGCCTGCTTTCCATTTCTTCACTTCCTATGATGATAACAAAAGGGATTCTTTTATCATCCGCATAACTCATCTGTTTTTTTAGTTTGGCTGATGATGGATAAATTTCAGCACTGATTCCCGCGTTTCTTAATTGCTGAAGCAGGGGTAGGGCATACTTCTCGGCTGCAGAATCAAAATTGCTGATGAGTACCTTTGTACTTTCTGAAGTACTTTCAGGAAAAAGATTTAGCTCCTCAAGAACATCATAGATGCGGTCTGCACCAAATGAGATACCTACACCGGTAAGGTCACTGAGTCCGAACATTCCGGTTAAATCGTCATAACGACCGCCACCTCCGATACTTCCCATAGCCACTTCATTGGTTTTTACTTCGAAGATCGCACCGGTATAGTAGTTCAGCCCGCGGGCAAGGGTGATGTCAAGTTCCAGAGGTATGAGGTATGAGGTATGAGGTATGAGTTGATTGATATAGCTAAATATGGTTTCAATTTCGGAAATTCCTTTCAAACCTGTTTCAGATCCTGCAAGAACTGAACGAAGGCTGTTTAATTTCTCCTCATTTGATCCGCTTAGGTTAATTATTGGCTTAAGTTTTTCAATATCTGACTCGGTAAAACCGCGTTCGATCAGTTCTTTGGTCACTCCCTCCAAGCCGATTTTATCAAGTTTATCAATCGCAACAGTCATGTCAACAATTAGCTCTGGCTTTCCAATAACCTCGGCGATACCAGATAATATTTTACGGTTATTGATCTTGACAGTAAAATCTTTCAGGCCAAGTTTGCTTAATGCTTCATGATAGATCAATACGAATTCTGCTTCATTGATCAGACTATCAGAACCAACTACATCAGCATCACACTGGTAAAATTCACGATAACGTCCTTTCTGTGGTCTGTCGGCACGCCATACAGGCTGGATCTGGAAACGTTTAAACGGGAATGAGATCTCATTGCGGTGCATCACGACATAGCGGGCGAAGGGTACAGTGAGGTCGTAGCGAAGAGCTTTTTCACTTATATCAGAAGTCAGGCTTTGTGAGTTACGAGCTTCAAGTTTATCTGCGGGTACATTGGATAAAAAATCACCTGAATTCAGAACTTTAAAGATCAGTTTATCTCCTTCATCGCCATACTTTCCGGTAAGGGTAGAAAGATTTTCCATGGTTGGAGTCTGGATCTCCTGATAGCCATATTTTTTAAATACTGCGCTGATAGTATTAAAAATATGATTGCGTTTCACCATTTCACTTGCTGAAAAATCGCGGGTTCCTTTCGGTATAGATGGTTTAATGATTGCCATGGGATAAAGGTACAAAAAGGCCTTAAGCTTAAATAGTGGATGCGAATTCCTCGAGTAATTCTTTACAGCGTTTTTCGATCATTTGAAAGACCAGATCAAATTGGTCGTCATTATGATAAGGATCAGGAACAATATTATCTCGAAGGAATAGGCTGATTTTGTTATGTTGTTCTTCATTTCTGGCCAGAGATTTCACATCATTCAGGTTATTGTAATCCATTACCAGAATCTGATCGAAATTTTCAAAATCGGAGGGATTGAATTGACGGCAGCGTTGTGTCGAAATGTCAATGCCATATTTCCTGGCAACAGCTATTGAGCGTCTGTCAGGCTGTTGTCCAATATGCCAGTTACCGGTTCCGGCTGAGTCTATTTCCCAGTTTAAACCTTTTTGCTGAACCATGTGTTCCATAATGCCATGTGCTAATGGAGAACGGCAGATATTGCCCAGGCATACCATTAATATCTTCATATATCCTTGCCTAAACTGAAAAAATACTGTTTAACAGGGCTGCGAGATGAATTCCGCCTTTAAGCATTTGCTGGTTTGCTATTTCGATGTTATCATAAATATAACGATAGCCCAGTTTATCACCATTATTAACACTGCTATATAGTTTTTCGCTTATCTTGTATGAATCTTTAACCCATTGGGCTACATCCTGCGACTGCAGAGAATGTAACTGGTTTTTATCAATGAAATTAATGGACCTTGAATATTCTGTATAGCTGAGTTGTTGTGAATCAATAAGATCTGAGTCCCAAACCCTGTGCAGATTTGTATTTTGTCCGAACCAGGTTAATTGTATTTTATTGCCTCCAAGGTCTTCAAAACGTCCTGTATGCATGGGCTGGTGCAAATCGCCTACCAAATGAATGAGCAAGCGCAAATAGATTACCTTTTTATTCTGCTCGAGTTTCTTATTTTTTAATTCAGCACTCAGAAAAAGAATTTTGGTATAAGCATTAGTAACAGTATCGTGTTTTAGTTCCAAATCAAGTTGTTCCTGATTCAAACCAGCTGGTAGATTAATGTAATGCCAGTTATTGAGGTAACTATATGAGGGTTCGGATTTAATAAAATCTGCCCAGTTACTAGCCATTGCCAGACTTTCATTGCCAAGGATTAGCTTTATTTCACGGTTAGCCTTCTTACTTAGATAGTTCTCTGCAACCTGACCCACAACTCTGTGTCCTAGCAGTCCCCAGGCCATGCTCTGAAAAGGGAAATAAAGCAACGCTAATACCAGGACTATTTTGCTTTGAAAATTGGTTTTCATCATGATTTAATTTAGCGGTTTCTGGATACAGACTGTTCTTTCTCTAAGAGATAGTTTAATGTTTGAATGTTGCTTCAAACTCTCAAGATATAAACTGTCCCCGGTATTTTTTCGAATAATGAATGCTGGCAGATATTGACCATTGCGGTAACATCCTGAAATTTTTTGCTTAAAATTCGGTTTTGTAAAAGTTGTAGTCAGCATCAGGGTATCCCCATTGGTTAGGTAAGTTCCTTTTGCATATTCAGTCCAGCTTCCATTATTAAAACAGGAATCAGGATAGATATTTACTTTTGCGAATGTTTTAATCGTGAGGTAAACAGAATCACAGGAAAAGCGGAATTCATGTTTTGAATATTGAAGTCTTTCATTCTGATAGTCAACGCTATCTTCTTCCCATATTCCCTGAATACTTTCTGTTCCTTTACCTTGCAGATTCGGATTGAATTTGCAGGAGGCCAGCAGAAACAAGGCAAAAAAGAAAATACTGGCATTTTTTACCATTTTGAATTTATAAATACCACTCCCGGGTTAAATAAAGTCCGGGAGTGGTAAAGTATTATTTTAATCCACCTATCATATCTTCAGGACGGACCCACTGGTCAAATTGTTCGTTAGTCAATAAGTCAAGGTCTATGGCAGCTTCACGCAACGACTTATTTTCTTTTAATGCTTTTTTTGCAATCTTGGCAGCATTCTCATAGCCTATATGAGGGTTAAGGGCTGTAACCAGCATCAGAGAGTTTTCAAGATGTTTCTTGATACCACCATAATTGGGCTCTATTCCAGCAACACAATTATCGGTGAAAGAAACGCAGGCATCTCCGATTAAGCGTGCTGACTGCAGAAAATTAGCAGCCATAACCGGCTTGAACACGTTTAGTTCATAATGTCCATTTGATCCTCCAATACTGATCGTTACATCATTTCCCATAACCTGGGTTGCAACCATCGTTACAGCTTCATTTTGTGTTGGGTTCACTTTTCCTGGCATGATAGAAGAACCTGGTTCATTATCAGGAATATGAATTTCTCCAATACCAGAACGTGGCCCTGAAGCTAGCATCCGGATATCATTTGCGATCTTCATCAAAGAAACGGCAATTTGCTTTAATGCACCATGAGTTTCAACAATGGCATCATGTGCCGCCAGAGCTTCAAACTTATTCTCTGCTGTAATGAATGGTAGTCCTGTAAATTGGGCAATGTAGGCTGCAACGCTAACATCGTAACCTTTCGGAGTATTAATCCCGGTGCCAACCGCTGTACCGCCAAGTGCCAGTTCAGAAAGGTGAGCTAAAGTGTTTTTTAAGGCTTTTAGTCCATGATTTAACTGAGAAACATAACCAGAAAACTCCTGTCCTAAAGTTAATGGAGTAGCATCCATGAGGTGAGTACGACCAATTTTGACCACATCCTTAAATTTCTCGGCTTTAAGATGAAGTGCATCACGAAGTTTTTCTACTCCTGGAATGGTGGTCTCGATTACCATTTTATAAGCTGCAATATGCATAGCCGTTGGATAGGTATCATTTGAAGACTGCGATTTATTAACGTCGTCATTAGGGTGTACAAAGGTCTTTCCTTCTCCGAGTTTGTTTCCCTGAAGAACATGGGCCCTGTTGGCTATGACTTCATTCACATTCATATTTGATTGAGTACCTGAGCCAGTTTGCCAAATTACTAAAGGGAATTCTGAGGAGAGTTTACCTTCCAGTATTTCATCGCATACTTTTGCAATCAGATCGCGTTTCTCCTGAGGTAAAATGCCACTATCGGTATTGGTATATGCAGCCGCTTTTTTCAGATAAGCAAAGGCATCAATTATTTCCTTTGGCATAGAGGCCTCTGGTCCGATCTTAAAATTATTTCTTGAACGCTCGGTTTGCGCTCCCCAGTATTTATCCGCAGGCACTTTAACTTCGCCCATGGTGTCGTGTTCTACTCTGTAAGTCATTGGAACAGGTTTTTTTGTTTGGTGCAAATTTAGATTTTTTTACCTTGAATCGGGGCTATAAATTCATATTTTACCAAAGGAATTGTAACAATCTGAACAATTTTTATCATGGTGTTTATAACTCTTTTCCCGGCCTTTTTATAATATTTTCTAATTTTCGGCATTAAATCTTTACCAAATACTCTTCATGCTAAATTATCTCCGTAACAGTTTAATGTTGTTTGCCTTTATTGCTATAGTACAGGCCTGTAATTCAGATCCTTCAGAAAAAAGAAAGAATAAAATTCTGGAAAAGGAAATTCCGGATAGCGTAGTTCTTTTTTATGACCCGGCAAAGGCAGATAAACGCATCGACGAAATTGTTACAAATCTTCACAGGAAGTCAGGATTTAATGGAAATGTACTTGTAGCAAAAAATGGTAAGATAATTTATGAGAGAGCAATTGGTTGGGCCGATCATCTTCATCGAGATAGTCTGAAGATCAATTCAGTTTTTGAACTTGCTTCCGTTTCCAAGCCATTTACCTCCACGGCTATCATGATGCTTGTTGAAGACGGTAAATTAAGACTAAATCAGAATGTCAGGGAGTTTTATCCTGATTTTCCTTACGATAGCATTACAGTTGAGCTTCTTTTAACCCACAAATCGGGTATGATGAATTACGTTTATTTTGTTGATGATCTTTGGAAAGCACAAAAGAAAGATGAGCGACCGGGAATAACAAATCAAGATGTGATGAAGCTGATCGCTGAACATAAGCCCAATCCATATTCCAAGCCGAACAGAAGATTCCATTACAATAATT
The DNA here is from genome assembly GCA_964529165.1 of uncultured Sphingobacterium sp. Taxonomy (GTDB): domain Bacteria; phylum Bacteroidota; class Bacteroidia; order Sphingobacteriales; family Sphingobacteriaceae; genus Daejeonella. Next base: position 1,158 of record CAZGWG010000152.1, on the reverse strand, counting down.
CCAATTACATGGTTTTGGCAGCAATTATTGAAAAAGTAACGGGGCAAAAGTATTCACAGTTTATGGCTGAGAATATATTTAAACCACTTGGGATGAAGAATACCGCGGTTTATTCTAAGGCAGAATATGAGAAGATTCCTGTAGATGTTGTTGGTCATGACCGTACGTGGCGTCGTTCGGTAGCCCAAAACTTTCTTGATGGTCCGGTCGGCGATAAGGGAATATACAGCACTGTTCATGACCTTTATTTATTTGATAGGGCAATGAGAAAAGGTAAATTGTTAAAAGCCGAGACCATGGATTCTGTTTATGCTCCGCATAATTTGATGCAGAGGGGTCATTTTAATTATGGTTATGGCTGGCGGACCTTTGAAAAAGGTAATAATAAGGTTGTTTATCATACAGGTTGGTGGCATGGATTTAGAAATATCTATTTAAGGCAAGTGAATAAAGATATTACGATAATACTGCTGACCAATCTCACTAATGGAAGTTTGCTCAAATTGGATGAACTCTACAAAACTGTGGGTATGCCAATCGTTAGGAGAAGTGCCTATTCTGGTAACGGACAAAGTTCTGTTTCTGAGGATGAGGATTAATGGAAAGATTTTTTACTTAGAAAATCCTTTCATATAGATGAATATTAAGGGGATCTTTTAGATTAAATCATTTTAATTGCATATAAATATGGTTAACTTGCATGAATGGATTTGAAGAGCAGAGTTTTTATTATTGATGATGATCCTATTCATCAACGGATAGCTCAGATCATGATATCGAAGCATAATCTGTTTGATGAGTATTTTAGTTATACAGAAGCCCAAAAAGCACTTGATTTTTTACAGGACAATTTAGAAAATACGGAAACACTTCCGGACGTTATTCTTCTTGATTTAAATATGCCTGTGGTTGATGGTTGGGATTTTCTAGATGCCTTTGAAATTCTGAATAAAAACCTTAAAAAGAACATTCGGGTTTTTATTGTATCTTCTTCTGTTGACGAAAAAGATGTACTTCGCTCCCAATCATACCCCGGGGTTAAAGGTTTTATATCCAAACCACTTTCACCTGAGATTATCAAGTCGACAAGATTTTCTTCTTAAAATTAACGTGAGCTCGGGATAAGGTAGGATTAAATTTCAGAGAATTTAAAATATG
>CAZGWG010000151.1:6802-9832 GCA_964529165.1 uncultured Sphingobacterium sp. | reverse complement strand
TTTCAATTATGGCATTACCATTCGCAAAAACTTCAGGTCTAATTTCAGCACCCAAACCTGGAGCATCTGAAACACTCACATAACCATCAATTGGCATCGGAACATTGTTTAAAAAATATGGATACTGGTGCGTGTATTTCCAATAATTACTTTCCATATAACAGAAGTTTGGTATAGCCATACAAAGATGAATAGATGACAACCATAGCAAAGGTCCTCCGGCGGTATGAGGTGAAGTAGGGATATTATAGGCGTCAGCCAGATCAGACATCTTTTTACCTTCACTTGGACCACCACACCAACATAAATCATACATAAGTATATCCATTGCCTTAGCCTCTAAGAAATCTTTCATTTCATATCGTGTAGCTATAGTTTCACTGTGAGCAATTGGTATAGAAGTCTCAGCCGCTAAAATTCCATACGCATGCTGAGCATTGGTAGGGATGAGAATATCTTCCATGTGGATTACATTATATGGCTCGAGTGCTTTTAATATTCTTTGCGATCCTGGAAGATCAAACTCACCAGAACAATCAATTAAAATCTCCATTTTATTCCCTGCAAATTCTCTTATTTGTTTTACCCAAGTAAGGCAGTTATCTAAATCTTCAGAAAGTCTGAAATGTCCTCCAGGACGATTTGGTCCATCTGTAAAAGGGTAAATTTTCATGCCGGTAATACCTCGATCAAGTAAAAATTTAACGATCTTCTCGGTATCCTGTCCCATTTTCATATTATTGATTGCCCAATAATCTGTAGTGGTATTATAAACTTTTACTTTTGGTCTGGTTTTACCTCCAAGCAACTGAAATAAAGGTAATCCAGTAGATTTACCAAGAATATCAAGCTGAGACATGTTGATGGCACTTAAAATACGCATATCTGAACCACCTGCATTGCGCATACTCATATACTGATAAATATTTTGCCAGATACCGTCTATATCACGTGGATCTTTGCCTAGTAAAAATCTTTTGGACAGATCCTTTAGTGCACCTAATCCCCCGTTTATACCCGGATATGTTTCACCTGTACCAATCAATCCTGTATCAGTATGTATTCGAACCCAGCAAAACTCCGCTTTACCGGATCCCCCTGATCCTCCCCCCACATTTACTTTATCAGTAAACCTGACACTCTCTACTTTTATTATTTTCATTGGCTTATCTTGGAAAGGATGGATATTAGGTTTAATATCCATATTATGATTAGCCGCATTCAAATCTTGAGATGATCCAGCAATACCTAATGCTCCACTGGCAATTCCCAAACCTAAGCTCTTAACCAACAAGCGCCTGCCATTATTATGATTTTTCATTATTAAAATTGATTAAGTGACCTAATTAAATTTCTGCGATTGTTTCCACTATTGCATCGCCATTCGTAAATATTTCCGGCTTAAATTCAGCCCCTAAACCCGGGCCTTCCGGAGCACTCACATAACCATTAACAGGTGCCGGTACATTTTTTAAAAAATAGGGGTATTGATGAGTATACTTCCAGTAATTACTCTCCATATAGGTTAAGCTCGGAAGCGAAGTGCAAAGATGAATTGAAGACAACCAAAGTACCGGACCACCAGCGGTATGCGGAGAGGTCGGAACCTGATATGCTTCTGCCATATCTGACATCTTTTTTGACTCGGTGATTCCTCCAGACCAAGAAATGTCGTACATCAGAATATCCATCGCCTTAGCCTCTAAGAAATCTTTAAGCTCATATCTGGTAGCCATGGTTTCACTATGACAAATAGGAACTGAACTCTCAGCAGCAAGTATAGAATAAGCCTGCTGAGAATTGGTTCCAAGCATCATATCTTCTGCATGAATAACATTATAAGGTTCTATTGCTTTTAAAATCCGTTGAGAACTTGGTAAATCGAACCGACCCCAGCAATCAAGTAATATCTCCATCTTATTCCCTGAAGCTTCTCTAATCTGCTTCAACCATAAAATACAACGATCAATCTCTTCCGAAGTAATAAATTCATCCTTCGAATGGAATGGATAAATTTTCATACCGGTAATACCGCGATCAAGTAAAAACTTAACGATCTTTTCAGTATCCCGGCCCATCTTCATGTTATTGATCGCCCAATAATCTGTAGTGGTATTATATACTTTGATCTTTGGTCTGGTCTTGCCTCCCAATAAACGATAGGCAGGTACACCGGCCAATTTGCCTGCTACATCAATCTGAGCCATATTGATCGCACTCAGAATCCGCATGTCGGCTCCTCCGGCATTTCTCATACTCATGTCATGGTGGATCTTCTTCCAGATCCCATCAATATCCCGGGGATCTTTTCCTATAAGCAAACGGGCATAATCCTTTAGAGCCCCAAGTTCACCATTTGCAAACGGATAAGTCTCACCAGTCCCAAATACTCCCTTATTCGTATGTAACCTAACCCAACAAAACTCAGCGCCAAATGATCCTCCTGAACCTCCTCCAATTTTTATCTTATCTGAAAATCGTATGCCTTCAATCTTTGTAATCTTTACAGGATCATTATTAAATACTGAATGAACATCTGGGAACGAAACAGGTTCAGAGAATCCATCTGTCCCACCCAATAGGCTCAAAGCACCGGCCGAAGCAAAGCCTTTGAGCAATGAACGTCTGTTTATAAAAGAATCACTTTTTTGGAAATCTTGTTTCATATAAATCTTATTTAGATTTTGCATTTTCTTTGACATACTTTTCTATCAGATTAGGTAACTGATCCTCTAATTCGCTTCTATAATGAAATCCTTCTGCCCATTCGAGACCGAAAGCCTCTCCTAACTTCTTATTTGAAAGAGTACTAAAATTTGAGCGAAATGCGTCTATATCAAAGACAAAATGCTTTACATAATTGAAGTCAGCTTCATCATCGGTAGTACCTAAAATCGGCAGAACCTTACCCTCTGCTGCTAATTTTGCTTTAAATCTCCTTCCAATACCCTTTCCTGCAGGCCCCTTGGTTACATTCAGCATATTCACTTCTACCTTCCTGTCTATATACTTGGAAATATCAACGATCCG
>CAZGWG010000151.1:0-6702 GCA_964529165.1 uncultured Sphingobacterium sp. | reverse complement strand
TCAGCATATTCACTTCTACCTTCCTGTCTATATACTTGGAAATATCAACGATCCGATTAATTCTTTGCTGATCTCTTGAAAAATAATAGCGAACTGCCGGAGCTTTAGGCTTCAGACCGGAATCAAAATGTTCCGGATAATCCGAACTTCCACCTGCCATCCAACGGGCTGCTTCTACTGCTCTTGATGTAACATAGTGATCAGGATTTTCTTCATAGTGCTCCCATGGATCCCAGCAAACTACAGTGTCAACTTGCAACAATCTGAATAGATAAATCAGTCTACATTTAATTTCCTGAATCTGCACACTATCCATCTGATGATGAGGATAATTGAAATTATAAGCCTTATTCATTCCATAGGCTTTTGCAATATTGTCACTATCAATTTGATTTCCCACAGGATCTCCTTTGTCGTCGTTGGTCATTCTCAATAAATAACCGGTGTAACCTTCATCCATTAGTTTTGCAATAAGTCCGCCAGCGAATAATGGAATATCATCAGAGTGAGCCTGTATAGCCAACAAAACTTTACCCTTATGAGGCTTGCCACTTACTGGTCGTTCAATGACCACGTCAACTTCATTTTTGAATTCAATAATGTTTTTCTTATCTACCTCTTCCAAATTCATATTATTTCTATTCTTAGAATCTTCCTTGGTTATTGCATTTGCTAACAAGGATGAACCTACCAGTGCTCCAGACAGCAGTCCATTTTTTAAAAAATCTTTCCTTTTCATTTGAATAAATATTTAGTAATAGTCTTAGTTTAATTCTACTATAGTTTCCACAACAGCCTCTCCATTCGTGAATAGTTCAGGGTTAATTTCTGCACCCAATCCAGGCTTTTCAGGTGGACTAACATACCCATCAATAGGAACTGGCACCTCTTTTATGAAATGTGGGAACTGATGTGTATACTTCCAGTAATTACTTTCCATATAACAGAAATTAGGTATTGCCGTACACAAATGAATGGAGGACAACCATAATAAAGGTCCTCCAGCTGTATGAGGTGAAGTAGGTATATTATAGGCGTCAGCTAAATCGGACATCTTTTTCCCTTCACTCGGACCACCGCACCAACAAAGATCGTACATCAGAATGTCCATGGCTTTTTCTCTTAGGAAATCTATAATCTCATACCTTGTTGCAGTAGTCTCACTATGCGCAATAGGAATAGAACTCTCGGCTGCCAGAATAGAATATGCCTTATGAGCATTAGTAGGTAATTGAATATCCTCAAAGTGAATTACATTGTATGGCTCCAAAGCTTTCAAAATTCGTTGAGAACTAGTTAAGTTCCACCTTCCCCCAGCATCTAGAAGAATCTCCATCTTATTACCTGCAGTGGCTCTAATTTGCTTTACCCAAGTAAGCCCCTTTTCCAGATCTTCGGAGGAAATGAACTGACCATTACCTGTCTTTCTCCCTCCTTCCATGAAACTAAACTCATTAAAAGGGTAAATTTTCATTCCTGTTATACCTCTGTCTAACAAAAACTTAACAATCCTTTCGGTATCTTCCCCCATCTTCATATTATTGATGGCCCAATAGTCGGTTGTTGTATTATAAACCTTCACTTTTGATCTGGTTTTTCCACCCAACAATTGATACATTGGCAAACCGGTTGATTTACCGAGAATATCCAGTTGAGCCATGTTAATCGCACTTAATATGCGCATATCTGATCCACCTGCATTTCTCATGCTCATATACTGATATATACTTTGCCAAATACTATCAATATCACGTGGATCCTTACCCAATAAAAATCGTTTTGAAAGGTCTTTTAATGCGCCTAACTCTCCGTTAATACCGGGATAAGTCTCACCCACACCAACAATACCTGTATCTGTATGAATTCGCACCCAACAAAATTCAGCTTTTCCTGATCCTCCAGATTCGCCCCCTATGTTCACTTTATCCGTGAATCTAATGCCTTCAACTTTGACAATTTTCATCGATTTGCTATGAATGTTTGATCTGTCAAAATCAAATCTGGGATTATCAGCAGCATTCAGGTTCTGACTTGTACCGAACATGCCCATAATGCCGCCAGCGGCACCTAAACCAATGCCTTTTAATAACTGTCTTCTTTTAATTAATTCTGTATCCTTATGTATTTTCATTTTATTAGATTGAAGCTGAATAAATGCTTTCTATTTAGATATTATTATGAATTCAAATATTTGATTATCAGCAATTAGCGCAATAACTGGTAATAGAGACCCGCAAAAAAAAAATAAAAAGTATCCCTCTATAGTCAAGAAAAACAACTTTCTTAACCAGACCTTTTCTATAAAAAAGTCAGTTAAAAGGAGTATGTAGCAGTTTTGGCTACAACTTTCTCATATTTATGGGGTCAATAATTAAATTCCCTACTCTCAGATTACCAAAAAGAATTATCACTAAGCACTAATTGACTGTTAATCAGTAAATAACTGTTAAAAGATCTTATTTATAAGTTTCAACAGGTCTGCTGATTTCGGTACCACCTGTAGTTCGACCGCTCCATAGAAAATCGCTGGAATTAGAGTCATTCCACTCCGGAGTTGGAAGAAAATAATTCTTATTATTCGGATCAAGATTTTCTTTCATAACATCATTATCCAGCTCAATTCCTAATCCTGGAGCTGTTAGAGGAACGTTGGCAAACCCTTTGTCAAATAATTTTCTACCATCGGTTGTTTTAACCAGTTTTTCCCACCATGGATTATCGAGAGAACCATTATTAGGCATTTCAAGTGACAACATGTTGTTGGTTGCTGCGGCACAATGGACATTGGCCATAAATGATACAGGAGAACCAGCAAAATGCATGATCATTGGCACGCCCTTAGATTCAGCATAATCACCAATAAGTTTGGTTTCAAGGAGTCCCCCGGATGAAGCCAAATCAGGTTGAACAATATCTACTGCATGAGCATCAATAAGTTTAATAAATTGCTCCTTGAGATAAATATCTTCGCCGGTTAAAGTAGGAGTTTCAATTGCATCTGTTACTGCCTTCCATTGATCAATATAATTCATTGGAAAGAAGTCTTCAAGGAATGCCAATCGATAAGGATCAAGAGCTTTTCCTACCCGGATCGCATTGTTAACATCATAATTACCTAAACCATCTGTTCCGAGAGGAAGGTCATACCCTACAATATCGCGAACCATGGATACATACTTTGCCAGCTCTTCTAAACCTTTTTCAGTGATCTGTGTCTGGGTAAAAGGTTGCTTGGTTCTCATTTCCCCCTGTTGAACAGGAGAATAACTATTTCGGTAATCTGGATTCCACCAGAACTTGTCATTCACGGTAGTTCCGGGAATATCGGATATCCAGGATAAAGATGGATACATCTTAAACCAGGTTATACCAAGAACTTCCTTACGGAATTTCATTTCTGCCTTAAATTTCTCAACATCCATGTGCCGTCCATTATGCCTAGGCACATAAGCATACATTCTGACTTTATCTCTATAACGGCCTCCTAGCAGTTGCCAACATGGAACACCGTAAGCCTTACCTGTAAGATCCCAAAGAGCCATCTCTACCGCACATACTCCTCCTCCTCCCCTGGAGTGATGTCCAAACTGCTTGATGAGTCTGAACAGCATCTCTACGTTGCAAGGGTTTTTGCCCAGTATACGACTCTTAAGTATCAATGCATAGCGCCAATCTGCTCCATCCCTTACTTCTCCCAGACCATATATACCCTGATTTGTATCAATACGAATCACAGGCCTTCGGTTTCGGACTACACAGTAACGCATATCCGTAATTTTCAGTTCCGAAGGATTGGAAGAACGCTGAACTTTTGATGTTGATTGGGCTACAGTATCCTCAATCGACATGCTCATAAAACCGGCCATAGAAATACCACCAATAGCCGTCTTTTTCAAAAAACCACGTCGGGTATCTGAAGTTGAAGGATTAGCAAGTTCTGCTTTTGCAACTTCAACAAGTTGCGCCTCTTCTTGCTTGCTTTTTTCAGCAATTTCATGCAATATACTTTTCATTAACTAATAGCTTTTAGATGTTTGTGGTACCAAAAAAAGATTGAGAATAGAGCCCGTTAGCAATACGGCTTTAAAAAGTGTATCACTAACGGACTTATTATTTATCCCAGAATACTCGAGTTGCCATATTATCTCCTCCCATGCCTGCAACTGCTGCCTTATGGTTTTCAACATTGACAGTTTTTTCACGAGCAGGATAATTCAATCGTCTAATAAAACCACCCTTTACATCTGGATCAGCCTGAGGATACGGATTTGGAAGTAATTCAGGGAAACCACTTCGTCGAAAATTTGCCCAAGCCTCAGAACTATTTAAAAAAGAGGAAATCCAATACTGAGTATTTATTTGATTTAGAGCAGTCGAAGAATTATAAGGATTGGATGCCAGATAATTTGACTGATCACCATCTGAAATTGTCGCAGCAGTACCGAAAATAGCAAGTTGAGTCATGTGCGCTTTTACTCCAGTATCATATAGTGTACTTGCATTGTCAGAAATCCAACCTCTAAAAGCCGCCTCTGCTAGTAACAATTGAGTTTGAGAAAAAGTTATAAAAAATTGCGGAGCATCAATTTTCCCTACCAACCTCCTATTAACTTGGGAATATTTCCATGCAGCCCCTATTTTTCCAGGAAAATTAGGCTCAGTATCAATTGTAGCTTCGTTGTAGCCAATCGGTATACCATTCTGATTTAAAGGGTTTGTATCTTCGAGTCCGACAAAGTCAAGGGCATTTGCAGGATTTTCATATTTCACGGCGATAAGGGGCAATCTAGGATCATTAGTGTTTTTCAATAGATCCACAAACGGTTTACCTACATAGTACATCGCCCTTTCTGTTCCATGGAAAATAGAAGTATTGGGATTAATGTAAGTCGAATTAAATCGAAGAATGGCATTTTCTGTATTTGATGAAATCAAACCTCCATTACTAGGATTAACAGCTTTAGCAATATACTCCTTCGCTTTGCTCTCATCAACCTTGCTCAATCGCATAGCTAAACGCAATAGCAATGAATTCCCTAATTTTTTCCAACTAACTATATTACCATTATAGAACGGCTCACCTGCTTCAATTTTTCCTGAAGCATTTAAGGCAACAACAGCCTCAGAGACTTCCTTAAGTAGGTCATCATAAATAACTTTATCAGAATCAAACTTAGGTAAATAAATGCCATTTATATATGCTTTGCCAGATTCAAAGTATGGCACCCAGCCATAAGTATCAACTAATACATGGAAAACATAAGCTTTCCAAATCCTTGCCATATTATAAAGGTTACTACGAGCAGGGTCGCCTTCTGTTTGATCAATTACAGCTGCCAATAACTTTACAGACCCTGAGTAAAGTGTAATAAAGGATGATGATGTATTGTTTGCTTCAAACCAGACATTATGATTCCCACCTTGAAGCACACCAGTAAAAGGAGAGACTATTTGCTGAACTATTGCGTCTTCATAACGAATAGAAGTAGGAGTCGAACCAAGTATAGCATTAGAAAACAAATAAAGAGGATCAATTTCTGTTGGTAAAACTGGATTAATATTTGTTTGTTCAAAGTCCTTATCACAAGAACTAATACTAAAGCCAATAAAGACAACTAAAGTACTTATAAAAAAATTTTTCATATCCGTATAATTTAGATTTATTAAAATTTAACATTCAAATTCAACCCAAAAGTTCGGGTCGTTGGTAAAGAATGTGTATCAAGACCTTGAAAATTATCCGAAACAGAAATTTGAGATTCAGGATCCAGATTTGGCAAGTACTTTTTAATCATTAAAACATTATTCCCGACAGCAGAAATCGTCATTCCTCTAGATTTTTTAAATACTTTTGAAAGATCATATCCAAGTGATATAGTTCGTAAACGAACAAAACTACCATCAAACACAAATTTCTCTCCCATGTTTCGGAATGCAGAATAAAAATCCTCAGCTTCTACTCTTGTGGTATTCGGAGTTCCATCGACGTTGAAACCTGGGAATAACGCCCCTCCCTCTCTACCTTCAAGAGACTCTTTAGAAAGGCCATGCCTTAAGAAATTGAAGTTAGAGTTTGACATAATTACTGCTCCAAACTTATAATCAACTTGGGTAAATAGACGAAGTTGCTTATAACTGAAAGTATTTAACCATCCTCCTGTCCATTTAGGAATTGCACTGCCATAACTCATCAACTCTCCCAAAAGTGGCTTGCCAGCCGCTGTTAGCACACGACCTTGGGCATCTCTTCTATAATCGAAACTGAGTACTGACGCCAATGGCTTTCCAACTTCGTGGCCAATACTCCCAAAATACTGCCCGTTACCTACAATGAATCTGGTTTGGCCACCGGCAAGTTCTATAACTTCACTCTTATTATATGCCGAGTTGAATGCTGTCTCCCATTTAAACTTATTCTTAAAAGGAACTAAGGAAATTAACATTTCAAAACCCTCATTCTTTAATTGACCAACATTAACTTTAGACTGGGTAAATCCTGAAGCAATAGAAATATCTACATCTAAGATCTCGTCATAAGTAAACTTTCTGTAAGCAGCAAAATCAATTCCTAGAAAACCGTTGAATAATCTCAAATCAATTCCAACCTCTGTTTCTTTGATTTTTAATGGTCTTAAATTAGCGTTTGGGCTAATATTAGTACTAATATTGCCAAGAGCGGAATTGTTAAAATTATTGGGACTA
>CAZGWG010000150.1:0-9843 GCA_964529165.1 uncultured Sphingobacterium sp. | reverse complement strand
ATGAACCACCCATCCCAACTGTCAACCCGATAGCTATCGGGTGTCAATTATTAACTACCAATTGAATGATCCAGGTCAGCTGTGCAATAATCGTCAATTCAATTGGTAAAGTCCTCGTCACCCAGCGCAGCTCCACCATGCCCCTCCCCCTAAAATGGGAATTCCCCGGCGGTAAGATTGAAGAAAATGAAACAGCCGAAGAATGCCTGATCCGGGAGATTAAAGAGGAGCTGAATATTGAGATAGAAATTACCGCAAGCTTAAGTCCGAATGATTATCAATACCCTGATAAACTGATCCGGCTGATTCCATTTATCTGCCGGCAAGGCGGCGGAGAAATTCTATTAAAGGAACATGCTGATTATAAATGGATGGAGGTTAAGCATTTGTTAGATTTGGATTGGGCAGAGGCGGATGTGGGGGTGGTTGAGGAATATATACAAATTTCAGGACCTAAATAAGGTTGGCTTTTAACACTCTTATATCCATCATCAACAATTTTGGCGCTAGATTGTATTTACGGCAAGAGCAGTGGTTCCCTCACGCTGACCTTTCTGGACGATAGCCCGAAGATCTTCAATACTGAAAGACCTTCTCTCTTCTTCTCATAATTCCCTAATCTAATGGTTCTAAATTGTTTTTATAATTTAGAACAGTCTTTTAAGGGGTTAGTACACAGACAGCAACCACTCATCACTCTCCCAATAGTGTGTTTCACTGCTGTATTGTTGCAAAAGGCGATACCTACTCCAATTTACCGGAAAATTGCTATGTTTATTGTTGAAAACCATTTGGTCACCGCGGTAATACCTATACTGCAAATGAAAAACGGAGTTAACACCCATGCGAGCCCACAGGCGCAGAACCAAAGTCATGCGGCAGCTAATATCGTTTCCAGGCAACCAATAGACGGCATGGAGGCGTCTGAAACTGCTGATCTGAGTCCGCGGGGACTAGCTCAACGAAAAATGCAGCAGGCTGCCGACGACAGTCCTGCCGTAAAAAAGTTAGGTATCCTGCAGAAGATGGCTGACAACAGTCCGGCTGTAAAAAAGTTAAATATCCTGCAAAAGATGGCCGACAGCCATATGGGGGGAAAAATTACACCACCTACTGCACTGCCAGGCGGCTGGACAGTAGCCTCAGGGATTATTCAGCAGCAAGCTGCGGTGCCAATTCAGCGAAAAGAAAACAGAACCGGCCTTCCAGACACGCTAAAATCAGGGATTGAGCATCTTTCCGGATATTCACTCGACGATGTTCAGGTTCATTATAACTCACCGGCACCTGCGCAGCTTCAGGCACATGCTTATGCACAGGGAAGCAATATTCATGTAGCACCGGGGCAGGAAAAGCACCTCGCGCATGAGGCATGGCATGTGGTTCAGCAAAAGCAGGGCAGAGTTTCGGCGACCACCCAATTAAAAGGTTTTTCGATTAATGACGACAGCGTGCTTGAGAATGAAGCTGATGAGATGGGTAACAAAGCTATGCAATTCAAATCATTTCCATCCCAGCCTCAATTTCTTTCGGCAAAGGCAAACACCGGACCGCCCCCTCTCCAACTTGCAGTGGCTAAGCCCGTATATTCAGGTACAGGAGGACATTCTACGGGAGTAACTTTAGTTGCCAACAAGAACGACACCATGGAGGCAGGAAGTGCTCCAAATGTAGATGTTACCGGCTTTGATAAACTAAATACTTTAGGATTGGTAGCAAATGGAGGCGATAATAATCATACCTGGATCAAATTCCATGTATTTAATCAGATCGGAGGTGGTAGTGGAACAAATGCAAATAATCTGACACCGGCGTCTCAAAAAGCTAACCACGCTAAAAGCTGGAATAAACTGGAAAAAAATATAAAAATGTATCTGGAAGATGCACACAACACCGTTCACAAGGGAAAAGTACTGGCAGATAAGGTAGAATTTACGGCAACCGTAGGCTATCATGCCGCCAGAACAATCTATTGGAAAAATGTAAAGACAGGTGCTAAAGAAACCACCGACTCGGCACATCATCCAAATGCAATTGATGCTACGTTAAAGGTAAACTGGGCCGAGATAGGTCTTGTGGATAAAACTTACACTTCTAACCTGGCGGTAGCTGATGGACTTTTCAGACCTGAGGATAACCCCCATGCGGATTGGCAAGCTTTTACGGATGCTGCGAGAACTATACCGGCATAACAGGCCATTAAGTATCAACTATGAACGGAGATAAGTCCAAACTGTACGTTTTACAAGAACCTGTACATTTTGCAGAAAGCCGGATCTGGCAAATGCAGGAAAACTATTATCGAACGGCGGGTATTGATGCATGGGGTAAAGATCAGGTACCATTTTATGTGACCAGCAACCCGGTAATTGCAAAGGCATATGCGGAGATAGTGTTTGCTTTTCTTAAAGACCGGCGCCGGCAAACTGACCTGAATGAGAAGATCTACCTTCTGGAGCTGGGGGCAGGGCATGGACGCTTCTGTTATTATTTTCTAAAACATTTTGAAAAACTGGTCAGTTCTTATCATTTGCAGCTTCCCGACCTTTGCTATGTGATAACTGACCGTGTCAGCTCGAATCTCTCGTTCTGCCGGGCGCACCCCCGGTTGCAGCCTTTTATCAGCAAAGGATGGATAGATTTTGCTCATGTAGATCTGACCGATATTGGCGGGATCCACCTGGAAGTGTCCGGGGAGGATCTTACACCCGGTTCTTTACAACAACCGATGCTGGTGATAGGCAACTATATTTTTGATTCTATCCCGCACGATCTCTTTTATATCACATCCAAGGTGGTACGTGAGGTAAAGCTGGGCCTGCTGCTGGATGAGAAATATAAGTCTGCGAGCGAAAAAGAGATTTTAGAAAATCTCCGCTTAAACTACGAGATACAAACGGAAACAAGCAAACCTTATCAGCAGGATTTCCTGAACAAGATCGTTGATAGATATTCCAAGATGCTGACTGACAAATACCTCCACTTCCCTGATGCCGCCCTTCGGGCGCTTCATCATCTCAAAAGTTTTTCTGCAGAAGGCTTAATGTTACTTGTGGGAGATAAAGGGTATTATCATGCGGAAGAACTTAATCTGCAGGAAGCTCCCCACCTGGTTACACATGGCGGCTGTTTCTCGCTGTCTGTGAATTTTCACGCTTTTAAAGAGTATTGCGTTAACGAGGGTGGTCTTGCGTTTTTCCCAGGCAGTCTTGCACAAAGTGTTTATGTTGGATGCCTTTTGCTTGTTCCCCGGCCAGCGGCATATAGTGAAACAATACAGTCATACAAGCAGGTGTTTAACGATTTTAATCCAGATGACTACTTTTTAATAAGATGTCTGGCTTTGAACTCTCTGCCAATCATGGGCCTTCAGGAGTCGTTAGCAAACATCCGGATGAGTAATTATGACCCCCAGGTTTTTATCGAGCTGCTGCCGCGAATACAGGAACTATTGCCATTAGGGATATCAAATCTGCAAAGATGGAATCTTTTCCAAACCGCAATCAAGGTCTGGGAAATGTATTATCCTCTCGGTGTCCAGCAAAATTTTCCCTTTATGCTTGGCGAGCTTTTCTACCGGCTAGCATATTTCAAAGAAGCAATTACTTTTTTGGAGCTGTCGTCAGGTCTTTATGGAGAAACAATTGCAACAAAAGGCAACTTTGCACTTTGTTACCTTCGGCTTAGGGAATTTGATAAGGCGAGGTTAAAAGTAGACGAAATACTTTTGGAATCTCCGGCTGATGAAACCGCACTTGCATTAAAAGAAGAATTAAACAGCACTGGATACTAGTTCGGGGTTCAGGTGCTCCAATCTCCGGAGGGTGGAAACTCTCTGACCGTGTATTGAAATGTACCGTCATGGTTTAAGTTTAGACACCATTGCGAAACGAGGTTTTTCCAAATTTCGTAAGTCCAAAAGGAATAAATCAGATGGCCTTTATTGATTTCTAATGATGGGGGAAAGAATAGACCAGGCGGAATTCTGCCTTCTTCCAGTAAAGCACACTCTGACAAGTTATTAATTACAACTGCCTTTCTTCCCGGATAAATTAGTAAAAAGAGTCTGGTCATGAACTTTATATCCCGCTCCTGTCCTGATCCTGCTTCAATTATACTCTTTGACAGTTTGGAAAACAATGACCTGACATTACTAGTTGTCAGAATTTCTGTGTTATTAATAAAGTAATATACCATAGTCCCGACTACTTTATCAACTTCAATAAAGGCCAAAAAATCTGCACAATCCAGGTCAGGAACCCTTATGAGTGCGTCGCTATCATGGGATACTTCAGCCAATCTCCACTTATAGTTTTCAGTGAGTTCCTTCATTACGAATTATCTGTATTTCTGCCAGCAAATACATTTAGGCCGTTTGCGGCATCGTGGCAAAATTGATCAATAGCATTGTGGGAAAAAAGATTTGAATTATAAGGTCCACTTATATATCCATAATTCGCCATTATATGATTGAAAATTTGACCTGTTCGTGTCGGCAAATGAGCAACATTTCTATATTGAGCAACCCAATATGCCCTGAATTCTTCTTTGAAATCTGCAACTCCTGCAAGCGGATCTGCTGGCTGAATATTAACAGAGTGATTAATCTCGTGAATTAACATGTTTACAGACTCGTCAATATTATTCATTTCTGCAAACACAACAATAACATTAGTAGCGTTAAAAGATTTTCCACTCATTCCATTTAACCAGGGTATTGGTGTACCATCAACCGGATTCATATAATAAGTCCAATTTGTCGGGTCAAAGCCATTCTGGTGGCAGAGAGCAACGCTATTGGGCAAGGGTACGGAGGGACGATCATGCGCTCTTACAGTACCAGTAATAACTTTTAATGCTGTATTGCGGTCAATTCCCGGACCATTCTTTGCCATATGAATGATAGTTATTTTTAGCCTAGGTGGTGCCAGCAACTCTAAGGCACCAACTTGTCCGCTAGTGAGGTAAGCTAAAGAGGCTGCATCAACCCAATTGTTAACCCCTTCCCAAGCCATCATTGTTTGGATGTCAGCAACGGTAAGATGATCCATGGCGATGATCTGTGCTAACGATGGGCGGGTCGGAGCACCAAGTCCCGCAAAAGTTATTAGGTCGGCAGCTGATCTGTTTAACCCGGCAAGTCGTACAATATCAGCCCAGCTCATTACTTGCCATAACGGCCTTAATTGCTGTATCTCAGTTAAAGTAAAGCGGTTCAAAGCCAGGATCTGCGGCATGGTCGGTGTCGCAAATCCTTTAAGAAGTCCCGCCAGCGCTACAATGTCGGCTACAGGTCTGTTTGAAGTAGCTAAAGCAACAAGGTCTGTCCACCCTCCATATTGAGCTAAGCCTCTGATCTGCACGATTTCAGGCCCGGTAAAGCGGTCCATAGCAATTATTTGATCTAATGTTGGCTGGGCAAAACCAAGTCCAGCTAAGGTTACCAGGTCAGCTGCCGATCTGTTTAACCCGGCAAGTCGTACAATATCAGCCCAGCTCATTACTTGCCATAACGGCCTTAATTGCTGTATCTCAGTTAAAGTAAAGCGGTTCAAAGCCAGGATCTGCGGCATGGTCGGTGTCGCAAATCCTTTAAGAAGTCCCGCCAGCGCTACAATGTCGGCTACAGGTCTGTTTGAAGTAGCTAAAGCAACAAGGTCTGTCCACCCTCCATATTGAGCTAAGCCTCTGATCTGCACGATTTCAGGCCCGGTAAAACGGTCCAAAGCTATAATATTCGCTAATGAAGGGGCGCCGAAGGGACCACCGATTCCAGCAAGTGTAATAATGTCAGCTGCACTTCTAGTCAATTGTCCTAATTGCGCCATTTGATCCCATGTACTAACTTGCCATAAAGGCAACAGCAGTCGTATCTCCGCTAAAGTAAAGCGGTTTAAAGCCAGAATGTGTTGCATGGTAGGTGGAACGGGAACAAATCCGCCCTTCATAAGCCCCGACAACGCCTCAATATCGGCTATTGACCTATTTGACCCTACAAGACTAACAAGATCTGCCCATGTAACAACTTGAGCCAAATTAGCCAATCGTCTAATATCATCAAGAGAGTTAAAACCATTCAATGCATTTGCCTCTGCTAGAGTAGGCCTTCTGCCTGCCCATTCAACTGTTAGCAATTGGTTATACTCAACTAGAGAAAGAAGCTGAATAGTATGATTTATTGATGGAGACTTTTGTTTTAAACCTCCGATGTCTTTTAATTGAAGTGCTTTTTCCCCCATTAAATCAGCTTCATTCTCTAAAACCTTTTCATCATTTACATTAATCTTGTCCTTTGTCTGCATAGTGGGCTTTACACGTCCCTGTTTTTGCTGCACTACATGCCAGGCCTCGTGAGGTAAATGCTTTTCCTGCCCTGAGGCTAAATGGATATCATTGCCCTGAGCATATGCGTGGGCGTGCAATTGAGCAGGTTTACTAGAGTTATAGTGCACTTTGACATCATCCATAGAGTAACCTGAGAGGTTTTCAACTCCGGATTTTAATTGATCGGGTAAGCCAGTTTTGTTCTCTTTCCTCTGGGTAGGCACACCTTGCTGAGGCGAGTGATTATCGGCCATTGCCTGAAATTGAATTCCATGCTTTGCTTGAAGACTATTATTAGCTATCACCTGAAAGGATTTCTGCTGCGAAACCATGAGACTATTATTAGCAATCTTCTGCAACTTTCGCTGCGCAGCGGCTTCCGGACGGTTGCCATCTACTTTAAATGAAGATTCCTCACTCCTTTGCAATTGCACACCAGCAGCAACTGATTGCCTTTTATTTTCCTTAGTATTACTATCGTGAGTATGCAAATTCTTTTGGGGAATTGTATTATCGATTTTGTCTTCCGGTTCTCTCGTCAAACATTAAATATCACGATTACTGATTATATATACAAGAGATAATGTCTGGCAATTATGTCTTGAGCAGGTGCATAAATCGTAAAATCTGTTGTAAACTTCTCCGAAAATAACGTCATTTTACAAGCAATACCGGCATAAGCACAAATAGCAGAGGGAATAAAACAATGAACAACATTAAATACCAGGCTGATTGATGCGAAGTTTATTGCCTGCCCCTAGCCAAACTGTTTTTCAACAAATAGAGACGGATCATCAGGGTTATAATAAATCAGGCCCCCAACACCTGTAATGCTTGGGCTTTCTTCCTGGTTTTCTCATCCTTTGAATTTACAAAAATTGACATTCAAAGCCATGGCGAGCGCTTGGATTGCGGATTAAAAATTAAATAAAACCAATACCTTTTGAATTTAGAGCGTCAATTCCTTATTTTTCAAATTCCTAAAACTCATTTTCACCCATGAAACGGCGCCAACTCCTCAAATCCCTTACCCTCCTGCCCCTTGCAGGTGGAATCACTAATCTTTCCCTACAGGCAGAACCTGAACCGGCAGAAGATCTGTATAAAGAGCTGGGTATCCGCACATTTATTAATGCAGCCGGGACTTTAACCTATATGACCGGCAGTATTATGCAGGATAAGGTTTTGAAGGCGATCAACAGTTCGGTTGGTAAGTTTTGCATGCTGGATGAGCTGCAGGATAAGGTGGGCGAACAAATTGCAAAAATGACCCATGCTGAGGCTGCCACGGTAACCAGCGGAGCCTATTCAGCTATGACCCTCGGTTTGGCGGGTGTACTCACCGGTTTGGATATGAAAAAGGTAGGGCAATTGCCTAATCTGGATGGAATGAAATCGGAAGTGATCTGTCAGAAAGCACATAAAGATGCCTATACCCAGGCTTTTTTACTGACCGGATGTAAGATTATTACAGTAGAAACCCGGGAAGAACTGGAGAAGGCCATCAATGAAAAAACAGCAATGATGCACTTCCTGAACATTGCCCTTAATGGTGGTCAAATAAAGCATGAAGAATGGATTGAAGTGGGTAAAAAACACAATATTCCAACTTCCATCGATATTGCGGCAGATGTACCGCCTGTAGAAAATCTATGGAAGTTCAATGATATGGGTTTTGATCTGGTCTTCCTTTCGGGAGGCAAGGCAGTCCGCGCACCACAAAGCACCGGTTATTTAATGGGCAGAAAACATCTGATTGAGGCTGCAAGGCTCAGTGCCCCGCCACGGGCGGTAACCATTGGTCGCGGACATAAAGTGAACAAAGAAGAGATCCTTGGAGCCTATGTGGCTATCAAGAATATGATTGCAATGGATCATGATAAAGAATGGAAGAAATGGGAAGCGGGTATTGCCCTGATTGAAAATGCAGTAAAATCAATTGATGGAATCACGACCAAAGTAACAGTCAATCCGCTCGGGAATCATACCCCATCCCTCCGCATCAGCTGGGATGATACAAAGATCAAGCTAACAGGCCACGAACTGCGTGAAAATCTTCGAAACGGAAAGCCATCCATTGAAGCAGGCTTCTCAGGCTTACCGATTTTTAAAGGCCAGACTACCCCACCCAAACCCGGAGCAAAAGGAGGCAATTTTGTGTCCATAACCGTCTGGATGATGCAGCCGGGGGAGGATAAGGTTGTTGCGAGGAGGTTGAGGGAAGAGTTTTTGAAGCTGAAAGCCTAAAACAAAAAGATACTGGCTAAAAAATCAAACGGTCTTTTCAGGATATATTTGAGTTTTTAAACTCATTCCTTATTAGACGTATTTTGGTCATCTCTATGACAATTGAAGACGACCAACATACGATTAGGAAACGACTAAACTACGTCATAAATTAACACTAGTTAATTTTTACACATAAACTTTAGATGAAGGATAATTAATGGTTGGAGCAGCATTTGCCGGCGGGATAGCTATCGGATTGCTCATTATCTCATGCACATGGGGCTGACGAAATCTAATCCTAACCGCCCGGGTGATTTAAGTCTGACCATTAAGACTTACGAATTTACCTAGGCGTCATAGCGGTTAAATTCGTCAGTCACTCTCCTTGGATGTGACTGACGAAATCTACTTTCTTATCGCACAGGTGATTTCGTAAATCTTTAATCCCATTTGCTAATTTGCTCATTCTCCCATCGACAAATTGACAAATCAACTCATCGACAAATCCTCTACCCATCCCTTTCCAGCATCGACGTCTCCTTCGTATCCCTCATCCCAACGTAAACCAGCAATGACAAAAAGATACAGCCTGTGATATACCAGTAGAAATACTCCTCATATCCCGAGTTTTTTAGCCAGAGTGCAACATACTCTGCTGTACCCCCAAAGATGGCTACGGTCAGGGCATAGGGCAATCCAACACCCAATGCCCGCACCTGAGCGGGGAAAAGTTCTGCTTTGACGATGGCATTGATACTGGTATAACCACTCACGATTATCAAACCTGCCAGCAGCAGAAAAAAAGCACTGTAAGCTGAAGTTGTATGGCTGAGGGTAGTCAGCAATGGGACTGTACAAATAGTACCCAAAACTCCGAAACTGATTAGCAGAGGGCGACGGCCAATACGATCAGACAAAGCGCCGAAAACGGGTTGAATAAGCGCAAATATCAGCATACTGATGAAGGAGATCTGCGTGGATTCGGCTTTGCTCAGGTTCACCGTATTCACGAGGAACTTTTGCATGTAAGTTGTGTAAGTATAAAAAGCAAGTGTGCCACCCAGTGTAAGGCCAACAACAGTGAGCAGGGCTTTGGGGTGTTTTAATAATTCTCTGATCGTGCCTTTGCGTTCATCAGCTTTATTTTTCTGGGCTTCGAATGCTTTGGTTTCATAGAGCGTGCTTCTCAAATAAAGCGCCACGAGCGAAAGAATAGCTCCAATCACAAATGGAATTCGCCAGCCCCAGTCGTGAAGTTGTTCATCACTCAGCCATTTTTGGAGGATCAGC
>CAZGWG010000149.1:7404-9882 GCA_964529165.1 uncultured Sphingobacterium sp. | reverse complement strand
CCGAAAAAGTTTGTTTTCCCATTCCATAACGGCCAGTAGCCGCAATCGGACTTCCACTATACACATTAGACTGGGTATTGGTGGTATATAGGTCGGCTCCGCCTTTAACCTCAGCATTTAGCCAGCTATTAAAATTATATTTAACCGAGCCGGTCATAATGAAGCGATCTCTCGAATCTTCATTTAAGTTATATTTATTACTCCAGTAAGGATTAACCTGGCTTCCAGCACCATCAAACCATAGCATATTGCCAGCATTATTAGTTCTGGCTTTGAATTGTGTGATGTCCATTGAACGTGGCAGCAGGTAAAGCGTATACGCACTGCTATTGTCTCTTCCACCGATTGGCCTGTTATTGGCTTTGGTATTACTATACTGGATCTTGGTGTCGGTTACCCAGCGTTCATCAGGACCAAATTTACTTACAGCCCTTGCAGTGAGGTTATTACGTAAAAGTTTGGTTCCGGGTACGATGCCCTCATCCTGCAAACGGTTATACGAGCTGTAAACAGAGGTGTTCTTGAATAATTGCTGAAAGGAAATGCTATTGTTGATGTTGGCGCCTTGCTGCATATAATTATCCACATTATCGTAGGTATTTAAACCAACTTGCTGACCATTCCAGTTGGTTACCATCTGGCCATCAGCTTTCGGTCCCCAGCTACTGGTAAGGGTAGCATTATAAGTGCCGGTATTACCCTGGCCAAATGTGTTTTGAACCTCCGGATTGGTGAAAATGTTAGACATGCCATAGGTACTCGATACCGTAATCCCTAATCCATCCTGTGCACGGCCACTTTTGGTGGTGATCAATATGACTCCATTACCAGCTCTGGAACCATATAATGCTGCGGCAGAAGGACCCTTTAATACGGAAAGCGTCTCAATATCGTCGGGATTGATGTCAGCTATCCCGTTACCCATATCTAACGATCTGTTCCAGTACCCATTATCCGGGGCACCGGTAAAGTTATCAATAGGAACTCCATCCACGACAATTAAAGGCTGGTTACTTCCTGTAAGTGAATTACTTCCCCGAAGTAATATCTTGGAGGAACCGGCTGGCCCGTCACTGGACCGAACCACCTGCAGCCCTGCAACTTTGCCTGTAAGCGTATTAGCCAGATTCGGTTCTTTTGCAGAAACCAACGTTTCACCTTTCACTTCCTGCACCCCATATCCCAGCGATTTTTTCTCCCGCTTAATACCCAATGCGGTGATAACCACCTCTCCAAGTTCACCTTCTGATGAAACAAGTATTACATTAATCGTTTGCTGGTCTCCTACCTGGATCTCCTGGCGCTCAGATCCTACCATTGTGAATACAAGTATATCCGCCGGACTGGCTGAGATGGAGAATTTTCCGTCTGCATCAGTCTGGCTTGCTCTTGTAGTACCTTTTACATTAACCGTAACACCTGGAATAGGTGCCGAATTATCCCTTACCGTCCCGGTAATGGTTTTTTGTGCAAATGCAGTCATGCTAAACAAGGTTAGCAGTACAACACTTAAACACCTTAAGTAGTTTTTTTTCATGTTTTTGGTTTTTTAGTTAGTTGTTTTATATTAATTATTGGTTAGATATTTCTGAACATAGTAACTCAGGCTTGAGTTAAATTTTTGATTAAACTTTATTCTTTATTCAAATTGGCTCTGTTCCACTACCAGACTGGCAGCAGCTATAAGTTCTGCGTTATCGGCTAATCCGGATAGAACAATTGTTGTCTGGTCTGCAATTCGGGGGATACAAAATTCATTAATAGCTTGCTGTATTGCAGGAAGTAACATTTTACCTGCCCTTGCTCCTCTGCCACTCAGGATGATACATTCCGGATTCAAAATATGAATCAGGGTGGATAAGCCTTTTCCCAGTTGGAAGCAGGCATCAGACAGGATTGATATTGCTAAAGGATCTTGTTTAACAACGGCGTCTAAAAAATGATCTCCATAGTGTTTGGACTTATCCTTAAAAAGCTTTTTCATACTTGATTCAGCCCCGTCTGCCAATGCTGCTTTTGCTTTTTCAACCATGACTGATAAAGAGGTATCTACTTCCAGACAGCCTCTTCTGCCGCATGAACACAGGTTATTGGTCTTTGAAAGCGGGATATGACTAAATTCTCCGGCATAACCGCTGCTTCCCCTGTAAAGATTTCCTTTAATAATCATTCCCAGGCCCGTTCCCCATCCCACATTGACCACTAAGGCATCCTGCATCCCATCGGCCTCGCCAAAATGAAGCTCGGCTAAGGTGATTAAACTGGAGTCATTATCGATAAAAACCGGTAAGTCTAATTTCTCTTCCAGGTAATCACCAAGATGAGTGCCGTCAGGTGTAGGTAAAAGAGAATGATTAATCCCTTTTTCAGCATTTACAAGCCCTGGCATCCCAATCCCGATACCCATTAAAGATTTTCTGTCGAAACTGGATTTTTGAATACTGGAAATTATCATTCTGGTGATTCAGCAGCAGACAA
>CAZGWG010000149.1:0-7394 GCA_964529165.1 uncultured Sphingobacterium sp. | reverse complement strand
GAATTAATAAAAGAAATGAGCTTATCAACGGCCTGTTCATCTTCACTAATATTTAAATCAAGGAATTGAAGCGGCAATACAATCTCATTGGCCAGATTGAAAATCACCAATCGGGTTATGAGCTGATCCATCGCTACAGCAACGATGAATTTTTGCTTGGCGGGATTGATTAAAAACATTAATGGTCTGCGTCCGCCTGTTGAAGGAGCCAGTCCCTTTTTTTTAATGTATTTATCTGCAATTAATGTATTTACTGTTGAGGTAACCAATGGCAAACTCCGTTGAGTAAGCTTACTCAATTCGGGTAAAGAAAGTGCCTTTTTGTAATAAAGGTATTTTATTATATCTGCTCTCAGCCGTTGATTGTTCTCGATTTTTACTGACATTTTGGGTTCCTCTTAAACAAACTTAATAAAATAAATTAAAAGAAAACAAATCTTTATAAAAGTTTTATAAAGTAGATTTGGGGAACTTTAACGCATCAAAAAGTGATATTAATTTTGATTTATAGCGTCTATGCAGAATAAATAGGAGGTTTTTTGCGCCGGTCTGGATTGTACGATTCTGAACAGGTGCCGTTCGTTTATGAACGTTATTATCTTCTGTTATTTTGTTAAATAACTGTATTTCAATCAATTGTATTTATGGCATGTACTATGTATTGAAAGGTAGTGGGCGGTGTGATGAGGTGTCAGGTTGCCAGGAGTAAAATAACAATTTGAAAATATATAACGAAACAATTTAAAGTATGAAAAGTCTAATAATTGCTTTATTTATTTCCCTTGCCGGGACATTAAGCAGCTTCGCACAATGCGAAGAAAACTATGTACTTTCTTCATCAGTAACCAATCTTGCCGATCCGGAGGGCAACCCGACAGGAGTTAAAGATGAGAAAACAGTACTCACATTCTCTAAAACAGCTATCCTGCTTAATATAGACGGCAACGAGAGGGGCCAGTTGAAGATCGTTTCGCACGATTGTAAATGGGCAATACCCTATAAAGCGGGTAAAAGTATCATCAAAGCAATCCTGAACGATTATAATTATACGCTGACTATCGAAGGGAAAGACGGAAAAGTAAATCTGCGTGTTGTAAAAGATGAATCGGATGACAGTATTCTTACCATGACTGTAGATAAATTCGAAACCTTAAACTAACACTCCATTGGCGCGAGTGTCACCGCTCGTGCCATCTCTATAATCCTGTTAAAGGATCTAAACAATCCATTGATTTTTTACCAATTATTGCTAGCACTTAAAAGCTTTTGGTGAAACAAGGGTTTGAATTTGAGCGGGACGTTCTCACTAGCCGTCATTCTCTTATAGAACTATAATTGTAAGGAATATAATTTTGCCATTTCCAGGGGGTATACTTGTCTGCAATAGCGATCTCCAGTAAATCCTTAAAAATACTTTCTGCGTTATCGCTATTTGCTAATATCACCATACCAATACCTAAATCCGGGAAAATGATAGAATAATGCTGAAAGCCGTCGCCATGTCCTTCTTTAAATGCAGCCCAACCATACGGCGACTTAAGTAATCCCCATCCGAGCCCATAACTCAAGGAAATAGGCTCGTTGGCACTGGTATCTTTCCGTGACAAAGGGCCCATTTGGCTAACCGAGCGCAAACGGATTTGTGGCCGTAGCATTTCCAGCCGTGATTGTTTTTTAAGGGCTTTTCCTGTTAATATAGCCTGTATAAATTGAGCATAGTCATCAAGCGTAGTTTCGAGCGTACTTGGTGCACGAGCTTCGTTATCTTTGTCTTTTTCATAAGATTTCCCGTCCTTGTTATATCCAAGTGCATAATCTGATTCAAATCTCGGCAACCAGGTATATGCCGAGTTCTTCATGTTAAACGGGATGAATATCTTCTCCTGCATAAGTTGCTCCAGTGATTTCCCGGTGATTCGCTCAATAACCGTTTGCAGGTAAACCATGCCTTCTCCCGAATAACTGTACCTGCTGCCCGGGCTAAGAGCAATGGCTAGTTTCTGATCGGGATTGTCCCAGCGCCAGTTCGGAAATCCGGTGGTATGATTGAGGCACATCCTGGCAGTGATCTTCCTGTAAAGCGTATCTGCCCTAAGATCATCGTAGTTATCCTGCCATTTCGTTTTTTTAGGATAGTCATAGATGGGTTTGGGTAAATAGCTTTGCAATGGCTTATCCAGATCAATTACTCCCTCTTCAACGAGTTTCATAACGAGAACAGCAAATACCGCTTTGCTTAATGATGCCCCATACATATTCATTGATGTATGCAGCGGAACATTAGCATCATTCCCCTTACCAAAAGCCTTTTTATACACTAGCTTATTGCTATTGAAAATTGCCACTTCAAGCCCTGTAACTTGGGCGCTGTCCATTAATAATGTGATATTACGCTGAAGAGAAGTAGCTGCAATGGCGCTTCCATCAATCCGTTTAATCTGCTGAGCGTTGGCAACAGGAAGGTATGTCCCTAAAAAAGAAATAAATAGTGCGGCAAATAATAGCAGTGCCGGTCTCTTCAGGAACCGGATGGAAAGCGGGTATGTAAAGCTCTTGTTTTGTGATACTTTCCATGAGTTAATCAACACCATAATCACGTTATAACTGATTGAACTGAACAGGAGAATGATACCTGCCGGGGTAGCTGTAAAAATCAGGATGAAGGCAATAGCCAACACAATAGACATTGAAAGCTGAAAATTGATTACAGTTTTACCATGACTATCAAATTCGCGATCATCATTACGCTTATAAAGCCAGCACCCAAAAGGAACAAGCAGATTGCCGGAAGGAAAAAACGATCCTATAATGGGAGTGAGATGCAGAACCACTAACCATTTCCGTTTTGATAAATCCGCTTCAGGCTCACCACTAACCGTAAACTCGTTTACGTCACTATCCAGGGCAGTCGCAAGTAACGATAGCGTTTGAAGATGAGGCTGCACACTAGCCGCCTCAATACGTTGAATAGTACGCAGCGCTACACCCGATTGGGTTGACAATTGTTCCTGGCTTAAACCTCTTTTTTTTCTGAGTTCGATCAGTTTGGATGCAGTTTCTTTCTTTTCCATAATCTGTTTAGTCAAATGTAGAGGTTTGATAGCCAATTTTATAGCGTCGTTTAGGCGACACCTTTACGTCATTTTAAAAGGATCAAGAAATGGGGAGTGGCAATTTCAGTCGGATGCGTGGTATATCTACTGTTATTTTTGAAGTTCCCGTACAGACGAGGTTAGCCGGATCATTCCATTACCTACCGGATACTTCCCACCAATTCGGCTATAGTTGTTGTGTTTGGCAAGTTCAATTTTCTCCGGAGACGATGCCATGTCACTCTCATACTTTCTGGCGAAACACCAAGCGCAGAAGCCATTTGCTTGTTATTAAGATTGAGCTTGGCCAAGGTCATAAATCGCATTTCTGAGGGAGTAATACCTGGCAGTTTCCGGTTGAGTTCATGAAGATAACCGGCATGAACCTGTTCAAAAAGCAATGTGAATTTGTCCCAGTCACGGATATAACTTTTCTGCAGCGTAGCTATAGCATCATTGTCGCTCACCGTACTAAAGCGCTTGTGCAAGGATACCGCCAGTTCGTTATTCAGAGCAATACTGTGTACCAGTTCATTCAACTGCTCAGATGCCCGTGCCAACTCTTGTTCCTGCTGTTCAATGCGAAACTCTTTCATCTGCTGCTCCTGCTGATGTTTTTTTTGTTGAAATAAAAAGAAGCAGACGGATAATAAAGCTAAGGTTCCTGCCAGAGCAATCAACAGGTTCCGCTCCCGTACTTTTGCATTTTTCTCATTAATGGTGTC
Source organism: uncultured Sphingobacterium sp. (assembly GCA_964529165.1). Classification (GTDB taxonomy): domain Bacteria; phylum Bacteroidota; class Bacteroidia; order Sphingobacteriales; family Sphingobacteriaceae; genus Daejeonella. The sequence continues at coordinate 3,577 of CAZGWG010000149.1, read as the reverse complement.
GTCCAGAAGGGTCTTCTGATGCAATATCTCTTCCCTTTGATTCATCCGCATTAATTGCACCTCGGCAACCTGTCTCGCCATACTGTCCTTTACAATTACTGTAGAATCAATGTACTGCTTTGCCATCACTGTGTTACCTTTCGCAGTGTAAAGTTTTGCCAATAAGGGATACAATAAGGGCAGCTTAGTATTTCGCATGGACATTGACGTATGAGCATAACGTCGTGCTTCATTTAACTGCGTCTCGGCAGTGGCTATATCGTTACTTCTTAAACTGATATCTGCCAGCACCATTAGCGACCCGCAGGCTGACCACCAATCCCGCCGTTGTCTTGCCAAGACAACATTTTGCTGTAGCAAGGGGACAGCCTTTGGGTATTCCCCCCGCAAAAAAAAGTTTGTCCCTATTCCATCATTGGCTATACCTTCCCATTCGGGGCGATTATAGGCCTTTGCATAATCGCGGCATCGTTTCAGGTAATAGTCTGCAGAATCCAGCATTCCGATTTTTTGATAACTAATACCCAGTGTATTATTTGCCTGTAGCAAATAATACACGTTTTCTTTGGTGTTTGTCAGGCGGGGCAGCAGTTGATGGAAGTAGTTGATCGAATTCCGGTACTCTCCATAAAAATAATAGATGTCGGCAAAGTGGTAGAGGGTCGGAATAAGGCCACTAATACCCCCATCATCCGGATTAGACAATTTATAGGAAATAGCCAGTTGTTTCTGCCAATGATCGAACGCCCTTTCATTGTTGTTCAACCAGCAATACATTTGGCCATATCTTTCCTCAACCCGTGCAACGATATAATCTATTTTATTTTTATTAGCATCGTCTTTTACTGCTTCCAATATTTCGCTGATCCTGGATGTGTTTTCCTTCCGGTTCTGCATAAAGTAATAAAACGCTTTAATCAATTCGGCATCCAGAAAAATGGCTTTGTCGCCTTCGCTAACTGCATGCAATTGTATAGTTTTAATTCGGTCAAACAGCGAGGCCGAATCTATAGCGCCCGGTTTGGCAACGACCGCGTTTAGTTCTCTAATTGCTTCCTTTTGCCCTTTCCGCTGGGTTTTCACCTGTGCTTCTGCAAAACAAATGCGCAATATGGATAACAGAAAAAGGGGGAAGATGTATTTTAAACAGGGCATCATTCCATTAGATAGTGTTCTGTAAAGATATAAATTCAGTCAAAAAAAGTGTGGTAAGGGGCAGTTTCCCTTACAAAGACACGTCAGTTTTTTTTTGATCTGTTTTGAATAATTGTAACGCTTTGTAACGCATCCCAGCGCATTTTTTTAATGACAAGCTAATTAGTTTTGTCTGTCACCAATGATCACATTATGAAAATAATTTTATCCGGGCAAGAATCCAACCTTGCTAAACTGTTTTTTCTATTCGCTTTTCTGCTGGTTTGTCAGACATCACTAGCACAGGTCCCCACTATTACTTCGATTAGTCCACTAAAAGCTTCAGTGAGTGAAAGTGTGGTCATAACGGGTACCAATTTTAATCCTACAGAAGCTCTCAATATCGTTTACTTCGGTACCGTCCGGGCAAACGTAACTGCAGCGGGTGCATTGGGTACTAGTCTCACCGTTGAAGTGCCGGCAGGTGCTGCCTATGCACCAATAAGTGTTTTAAACGTAATGAATGGACTTACCGGATACAGCAGGGAATATTTTTTACCTATTTTCAACCCCGCAAAAAACGTCGTAGGTTCTGATGATTTTGCCGCAGCCGTAACTTTTTCCATTGGAAATAACCTGGAAGCATCCGCTGCCGGAGATTTAAACGGTGACGGGAAAGCTGATCTTGCCGTAGTCTATGAAAGCAAAGTAGGGGTATTGCTCAATACAGGTTCTTCAGGCACCATCTCTATGGCACCAGTGGTTGAGTTTGCAGGAACAAATGTCACAGGAGGTGTGGCTATCGGCGACCTTGACAATGATGGGAAACAGGATCTCGTAATAACTAACAACAGTGTTAATCCTTTAAGTATTTCAGTGTTCCAAAATACGACAGCGGGCGGTATTTTCAGCCTTGCCGCGAGGGCTGATTTTTTGGCGAACGCTAATGCGTACGATGTAACTATTGCTGATATTGATGATGACGGGCTGCCTGATCTTATTGTAACCAATCAATTTAATGATTTCATTTCAGTATTGAGAAATACAACGGTCGGTGGAGTGATCAGTTTCGCAGCTCCTACCACCTTTGCTACCGGCACCAGACCCCGAAGAGCCGAAGCGGCAGATATTGATGGAGATGGTAAAGTAGATATCATTACAGCTAATCTAACTTCTAATGATGTATCCGTCCTGTTAAATACAAGTATTCCCGGAACGATCAGTTTTGCAGCTAAAGTGGATATAGCGGTTGGCACAGAACCATGGTCGGTTGTTGCAGGGGATCTGGACGGTGATGGGAAATTAGATCTGGCGACAGCCAACTATACAGGATCGAGCACATCCATACTGCGTAATACGAGTACTGCTGGCAACCTTAGCTTTGCTGCTGAATCGGTTTTCAGCGTCGACGGCTCTCCTCTAAGCGTTGCGATCAGCGATATTAACGGCGACGGTAAGCCGGAAATGATCTTGCCCGCAGCGCAAGCTTGGCACGGTGTCCAGATTCTTCAGAATCAAAGCAGTATCGGGAATATTGCGATGTCTGCCGCGGTTAAATTTCCGGTTAGCAGGCCCTGGACTGTTACAATTGTTGATTTTGACGGCGATGGTCGATCAGATATTGCAGCCCCAACAGACACTCCGACTCCGCTGGTATCTTTTCTTCGATATGCCCCTCAGGTGATTACAACCGGCGGTACAGTTGCGGCTGTTAATACCGAATATGGAACAGCCTCGACAACAACCAGCTTCACTGTTTCAGGTGAACGGATTGCTTCGGGTATTACCCTCACACCACCTGCAGGGTTTGAATTGTCGCAAACTGCAGGAGGTGCCTCCGGATTTGCGGGTAACGGAAACGCAATCACAGTAGCTGGTACCGGCACCATAGCTGCTACCACCATATATCTGCGTCTGGCAGCAGATGCAGCAGCAGCAGTATATACGGGCAATATAAGTATCACTGCCGGCTCGGCTACCGTGAACGTTGCTACAGTATCAAGTACAGTAAGCGCTGCCCCACTAACCGTTACCGCAAACAATGGGAACCGAACTTACGGGGCTGCTGCATTAAGTGGGACATCAGGTTCCACCGCTTTCAGTTCCTCTGGTTTAAAGAACTCGGAAACGATCGGATCAGTAAGCCTGGCTTATGCAGCGGGTGCAGGAAACGGGAATACAGCATCAGATGCTGCCGGCACCTACACCGGTAAAGTGACTGCCAGTGCTGCAACAGGGGGAACATTCTCTGCTGCCAATTACGATATTACCTATGTTCCCGGTGATCTGATCGTGGATCCAGCGACATTAACCATTACTGCTGCTAACGCTAACCGTGACTACGGTTCACCGCTCACCGGCGCTGCCGGATCAACCGCCTTTATTTCTTCTGGCTTACAGAATTCAGAAACCATCGGATCGGTAACCCTGGCATACACTGCCG
>CAZGWG010000148.1:2101-9920 GCA_964529165.1 uncultured Sphingobacterium sp. | reverse complement strand
GTGTACGCTCACCAACTCCGGCAAATACTGATAAACCTGCATATGCTTTCGCGATATTATTTACCAGCTCCATGATCAATACTGTTTTACCAACACCAGCACCACCAAACAAACCAATTTTACCACCTTTAGCGTAAGGCTCAAGAAGGTCAATTACTTTGATACCTGTGAAAAGCACTTCAGTTTCAGTACTTAATTCATCAAATTTTGGTGGAGTATTGTGAATTGGATAGCCATCAGAATTGTCCATTGTATCAATTCCATCGATTGCCTGTCCAACAACGTTGAACAAACGACCTTTGATCTTGTCACCAATAGGCATTTTAATAGCGGCTCCGGTATCAATTACCTTCATCCCACGAACAAGTCCGTCTGTTGAATCCATCGCAATAGCGCGAACTCTATCCTCTCCGAGGTGTTGCTGAACTTCAAGAATAATCTTTTGTCCATTATCTTTTACAATTTCGAGAGCATCGTAAATCTTTGGCAAGTGGGCATTCTCGGTGAAGCTGACGTCTACTACAGGTCCGATGATCTGTGCAATTTTTCCGGCGTTTGGCATATAAATTTTGTAAATCTTTATTAAATCAACAATTTAAGCCCGTTTTAGGGGGCATTTTTTGGTCTGCAAAAATACTCTTTATCCCCGTAAATCAAATACTTAATTGAAGTTTTTTTATAATAATTTGATAGGAGTAGTGAGTAGTGAGTATTGGGTATTGAGAATCAAGAATCGGGAGCCAGGAACCAGGACAGGAACGATGCTATGGCTAACCGTCATCCCGACGTAGGAGCTATCGTGTGGACACATTTTCTATTTCATTATGTTTAGGCATCCTTGTTCCCCGCTAAGGGGGAATAAAAGGGGTGGATACTCCCCATAGCCCCTCCAAAGGGGCACAGCATAACGCCTAAATCCCTGCTTAATAATGAATTTTGATACTTAGATATATGTTTATAATAAGATGTGTCCACACGATAGGACGTAGGAGGGGTCTCAAACTTATTAGAACGAACTCTAAATTAATTATTATTTGTTGCTGGGCTTAAAATCAACAGATCCCTCCTCCGTTGGGATGACGCTCAAAAGGTGGAAATTGTGAACCCGATAGCTATTGGGTGGGAACTGTCAACTGTCAACTGTTAATTATCAATTGCTTTACATTTTATTCCTTTCTTAAAAAAAATACTGTTTTATTTGGGCGATGAAAAAAATTCTAGTAACCGGCAGTAATGGTTTGTTGGGTCAGAAGTTAACTGACCTTTGTCTTTCTGATCCAGAAGTTGAATTAATTGCAAGTTCAAAAGGTCCAAACCGGCATCCTGTAAAGACAGGCTACATCTATGAGGATATGGATATTCTTGATCCTCTTCAAATAGAAAGGGTTGTAGAGAAATATCATCCTGATACGATTATTAACACAGCAGCCATGACTAACGTAGATGCCTGTGAAAGTGATAAAGAAAATTGTTATGCCCTTAATGTAGGTTCGGTTAAAAGTCTGATCCGGCTTTCAGAACAACATAATATACAGTTAATACATCTTTCGACTGATTTTATATTTGACGGAGAGAACGGACCTTATTCGGAAGATGACCGGCCTAATCCTTTGAGCTATTATGGTGAAACCAAATTGCAGGCTGAACAGCTTTTGAAAGAATCATCGTGCAGATGGGTTATTTTACGAACTATTATTGTTTATGGTATTGTAAAAGACATGAGCCGTAGCAATATCATTCTTTGGGCAAAGGGAGCACTCGAAAAAGGTAATGAGATTAATGTGGTGAACGATCAGTGGCGTATGCCAACTCTTGCCGAAGATCTCGCGGAATGCTGTCTTCTTGCCGCGAAGAAAAATGCGGAAGGGGTTTTTAACGCTTCTGGTAAAGATATGCTCAGTATCCTCGAATTAGTCAAGAAAGTGGCTGCGTATTGGAATTTAGATCAGTCACTTATCAAAGCTATTTCTGCCGATACTTTAAATCAGCCTGCCAGAAGACCCAAAAGAACAGGTTTTATTCTGGATAAGTCAAGAAAGGTGCTGGGTTATAATCCAAGGTCATTTGAAGAAGGGCTTGCCTTTGTAGATGCACAGTTAAAAGCTGCTTCTTCCTTATAGCAGGTTAGAATTGTTTTGGGGAATGTCCCTCTATTGTCATGAATTTCTCCAGAATATTCAGGAATTATTTATAATATTACTTTTAAGCAAAATATCTAAATTTTAATAATATGGCATTATCAAAAGGTCAAAAAGCACCTGATTTTAAACTGTACAGTTCAGAACTTAAGGAAATTTCATTGAGTGATTTTAAGGGAAAGAAGGTGGTGATTCACTTCTTTCCTATGGCATTTACAGGAGTTTGTACTACTCAGTTATGTACTATGCGAGATACCTTCGGTTATTATGATGGGCTTGGTGCAGAGGTTTTGGCAATTTCAGTTGATTCCCCTTTTACTCTCGCTAAGTTTAAAGAATTAAATAACTATCAGTTCCCGCTTTTGTCGGACTTTAACAAAGAAGTGTCAAAAGAATACGGAGCATATTATGATGAATTTGTATTCAATCTGAAGGGTGTATCAAAAAGAGCTGCATTTGTTTTGGATGAGAATCATGAAATTATTTTTGCTCAGATCCTTGAATCAGCAGGTGATCTGCCTGATTTTGATGCAATTCGTGAAGTACTTAGTTAAAAAACAGGAAGCTTATTTTTAACCGATTGGCTTTTTTTCAAAAAAACTATGTTAGTTTAAAAAGAAAGCATATTTTTGCAGTCCGTTAAAAAAGGCACCTGTAGCTTAATTGGATAGAGCACCTGACTACGGATCAGGAGGTTAGGGGTTCGACTCCCTTCAGGTGCACAACGCACATCATTGAGAGCCTTTTCGACTTAATTACGGAAAGGCTTTTAATATTTTATTAAGTATTTCTGCTTCAAATGAATTAATTTGATGACAGAAAATAATTTAAGATTCGAATGCTGAACTTAGTATTGTTTGGCCCTCCGGGAGCTGGTAAAGGAACACAATCCGAAAAATTAATTGAAAAGTATCAATTAGTACACCTTTCAACAGGTGATATTTTGAGGTCAGAAATTTCTAATGGAACTGAATTAGGCCTTGAAGCAAAAAAGCTGATGGATCAGGGTGTTTTAGTCCCTGATGAAGTTGTTATTGGGATGATCAGTAATAAACTGGATTCAAATAAGGATGCCGGAGGTTTTATTTTTGACGGTTTTCCCCGTACAGTAGCACAGGCAGAAGCCCTCGATAGGTTATTGGCCAGCAAGTCTTCAGCGATTTCCGGAATGGTGGCACTGGTTGTAGAACCGGAAGAACTTGAAAAGCGCCTCTTATTAAGAGGTAAAGAATCTGGTCGTCCTGATGATGCAAATCCTGAAATCATCCGTAAGCGTATTGTAGAATATAATTCCAAAACTGCTCCGGTAGCTAATTATTATAAGGAGCAGAATAAACTGACAAGTATTAATGGGATTGGAACTATTGAGCAGATCTTTGAAGCGATCTGTTCAGTGGTAGATACCTATTAATTGATTTAAAAATCAGTTATTATATCTTTCTGAGATCAATCAATTTTCTGCCCGGATTTTGTTCTCTGTAAATTAAAAATATGTCTCAGAGCTCAAATTTTGTTGATTACGTAAAAATATGCTGTCGTTCAGGGCATGGAGGAGCTGGGTCATCCCATTTGCATCGCGATATCCTGACTTCAAAAGGTGGGCCCGATGGAGGAGATGGTGGCCGGGGCGGACACATCATTCTGAAGGGAAGCAGCCAGCTCTGGACATTACTGCACCTTAAATACAGAAAACATATAATTGCTGAAAATGGTTTTCCAGGTTCCAGCGGGCAGAAATCTGGTCGTACAGGTAAAGACGAGGTATTGGAAGTTCCTTTAGGGACCATCGCCAGAGATGCTGAAACTGGAGAAATTTTGTTTGAGATCACTAAAGATGGGGAAACAAAAATTTTAACTCCTGGTGGCCGTGGTGGTTTGGGGAACTGGCATTTCAAGACTTCAACAAAACAAACTCCCCGTTTTTCTCAGCCTGGTGAGCCAGGTAAAGAAGAATGGATGGTTCTTGAGCTTAAAATCCTTGCAGATGTAGGCTTAGTAGGCTTCCCAAATGCCGGAAAATCAACTTTACTTTCCGTTGTTTCTGCTGCAAAGCCAGAAATTGCAGATTATGCTTTTACAACCCTTGTTCCTAATTTGGGTATCGTTTCATACCGGGATAACCGTTCTTTTATAATGGCAGATATTCCTGGGATTATTGAGGGCGCTTCTAAAGGGAAGGGGCTTGGTATTCGTTTTCTCAGACATATTGAGCGCAATTCTGTTCTTCTATTCTTAGTCCCTGCGGATACCGGCAGAACCATAAAACAGGAGTATGAAATCCTGCTCAATGAACTTGAAGATTATAACCCTGAACTGATGCACAAACCGCGCATTCTGGCAATCAGTAAATCAGATCTGCTCGATGAAGAATTAATGAATGAAATGAAGCTGGATTTGCCTGAAATTCCTTTTGTTTTTATTTCTTCTATAGCACAAAAGGGGCTGCTTGAGCTGAAAGATATGCTTTGGAAGGTGATCAATTCAGGAATTATTGATCAATCTGTTTAGCTATCTCAGGACGAGAACAAAAATTATTTAAGGAAGTGAAACATTAGTCGGATAATGCAGGATTTATGCTTATCAGTCTCTTCCAATCTATGAAAATACCCAACAGATTAGAAAGGTGATTTCGTGAGTGGTAAACCAATTGGTCTGTTCCGAAAATATGAATTACCCAGACCGATCACCAAACCCCTTTAATCCTTACTAAAATTTTAAGTTCTTTTTCATTCATTTGAATAACTTTGGACATTATCGTCTATATATGAAATCTGCATGAGCTTAGCTCTAACAAAAGACATATTTACGATTCGATCTCTTAAATATCGAAAATCGAGAAATTGAAAAATTTAAGTTCATAAAGCATTATAGCCGCTAAAAAATATATATAATAATGAAAATTGCTATTAACGGATTTGGCCGTATTGGAAGGATTACCCTGAGAGCTCTGTTACAAAGATCCGGACTTGAAATTATTGCGATAAATGATCTTTCTGACACAAAAACCCTGGCACATCTGTTTAAATACGATTCCGTTCATGGAGGATTTAACGGGGAAGTATCCTATGATGATACTCATTTATTCATAAATGAGCACGAGATCAGCGTTTTTGCCGAAAAGAACCCTTCGAAGCTCCCATGGAAAGATCTGTGTATCGATCTGGTTATTGAATCTACCGGGAAATTTACTGATAAAGCTGGCTCGGCTCTGCATGTACAGGCCGGAGCAAGACAGGTTATTATTTCTGCCCCATCGGCCGATAGAGAAATTCCTACAGTCGTATTAGGAGTTAACGACCATATGGTTGATCTTAAGTCACCAATCCTTTCTAATGCATCCTGCACGACCAATAATGTTGCGCCTATGGTTAAAGTGCTCGATGATCACTGGGGTATTATAGATGGCTATATTACGACTGTACATTCCATGACTGGTGACCAGAACTTGCATGATGCACCACATAAAGATCTCAGGAGGGCAAGAGCGGCTTCAGCATCTATTATTCCAACAACGACTGGCGCGGCTAAAGCAATCACCACAATATTTCCACACCTTGACGGGAAACTGGGAGGTGCTGGTATTCGTGTGCCTGTATTAAATGGTTCACTTACTGATTTTACCTGTACTCTTAAAAAGAAGGTGAGCACTAAAGAGATTAATGAAGCTTTTTTTAAAGCTTCAAATGGATATTTGAAAGGAATTCTGGAGTATACTTCAGATCCAATTGTTTCAGTAGACATACTCGATAACCCTCATTCCTGCATTTTTGATTCTGAATTGAGCTCGGTAGTAGGTGAATTAGTCAAAGTTGTAGGCTGGTATGATAATGAATCGGGTTATTCAAACCGTCTTGCGGATCTTGTGATCAAAATTGCAGCTCTTAGAAAATAATCTTTCTGTTATGATCAGATTTATCAATACAGAAGATACATTAGTTATGCGGAGTCTGGTTTTAAGGGAAGGGATGTCCCCGGACTTATGCAGATTTGATGGAGATGATGATGAAAATACGTTCCATCTGGGCTACTATATCGATGATGAACTGATTGGTATAGGTAGTTTTCATAAGAAGAATAAGGAAGAGTACCATGGTGAGGGATATCAGTTGAGGGGAATGGCTACAGGGCTTGATTATCAGGGCAAGGGAATTGGTAATCAATTGCTAAATTTTGCAATTGTTTACCTTCGTGGTAAAAAAGTGAATTATATCTGGTGCAATGCCAGAAGAAATGCCTGCAGATTTTATCAGGGCATAGGATTTGAGATCATTTCTGATGAATTTGAAATACCGGGTGTGGGTCCCCATAGAGTAATGTATCTTAAGATCCAATAAATTAGACGAGCCAAATACATGATCATATGAATACGATAGATTTTTTAAATTTTTCTGGTAAGAAAGCACTTATACGTGTAGACTTTAATGTTCCACTTGATGATAAGTTTAATATTACGGATGATAACCGAATGGCAGGGGCAGTTCCAACAATTGAGAAGATATTAAACGATGGAGGCTCGGTGATTTTGATGTCGCATTTGGGCAGACCAAAGGACGGGCCGGTAGAAAAGTATTCCCTGAGACATTTGGTCAGACATCTTGCCTTATTATTAAACAGAGATATTCAATTTGCGGATGATTGTATTGGCGATAGTGCAGTTTCAAAAGCCAGGGAATTGAAGCCAGGAGAAGTATTGTTGCTTGAGAACCTTCGTTTTTATAAAGAAGAAGAAAAAGGCGATGAAGCTTTTGCCAAAAAACTGGCATCATTGGGCGATGTCTATGTTAATGATGCTTTTGGGACGGCACATCGTGCCCATGCTTCTACGGCAATCATTGCTAAATTTTTTCCGGGTGCGAAATACTTCGGTTATCTGATGGCAGGAGAACTTGCTAATGCAGAGAAAATATTGAATCATGCTGAAAGACCATTTACCGCAATTATGGGTGGTGCAAAAGTGTCTGATAAGATCCTGCTGATTGAAAAATTATTGGAAAAAGTTGATAATTTGATAATAGGAGGGGGAATGGCATATACTTTTGCTAAGGCACTGGGCGGTCAAATTGGTAATTCTTTAGTTGAAGAGGATAAATTAGACCTTGCGATTGAACTGTTAAAAAAGGCGAAAGCTAAAAATGTTAATTTGCTTCTTCCTGTTGATTCTGTGCTGGCGGATGCTTTTGCCGCAGATGCTAACACTAAAATTGCACCTAATGATGCTATTCCTTCAGGCTGGATGGGACTTGATATTGGACCTGATTCGGTTAAGAACTTCAGTGCTGTTGTTAAAAGTTCCAAAACAATCTTATGGAATGGCCCAATGGGTGTTTTTGAGATGAAGAAATTTGAGGCAGGTACTAAAGCTGTTGCTGAAGCGGTAGTTGAGGCTACAAAAAAAGGCGCATTTTCATTGATCGGTGGAGGGGACTCTGCCGCAGCGGTTGCTAAATTCGGTTTTGAGAACGAAGTAAGCTATGTGTCGACTGGTGGTGGCGCCTTATTGGAATATATGGAGGGTAAGGAATTGCCGGGCGTGAAGGCGATTACCGTATCAGATGCTGAGTGACAGTGAACAAGTATTATTCTAATCAGTTCCGGATACGGTCCGGAACTGATTAGAAATAATGGATATTATTAAATCTTCTTAACTAGGTATTAATGTTAGCTAGGAATTTTTGAGCAAT
>CAZGWG010000148.1:0-2091 GCA_964529165.1 uncultured Sphingobacterium sp. | reverse complement strand
GGTAATATAGAGGTCGTTTGGTAAAGTACTGATTGTTCATCATGTTATTGCCATTTAGCTGCAATTTAAGCTTTTCTGTCAATCGTAATCCCAGATTAAGGTCTAGCAAGTGATAAGAAGGTACCAGGCCTGTTGCACCACTCGCCGGCGCAATTTCTGTATTCAGTGCATCAGCGAAACTTTCGGAGGTATAACTATGCAGTACAGAAATACTTGTTGATGCATATTTCAAGGTAAACCCATTTCTGCTGATCACAGAAGGGACACTTTCAACTTTATTGCCATCAACACTGAGGTTTAAATTTCCGGATCGTATAGTGGCGTTATGATATTTAGCATCCATAAAGGAGGTAGAGGTAAATATAGATAAACTTGATTTTTTGCCTAATGTAAAATCTCCCTGTGCAAACAATTCCAGACCTGCTGTTGCTGAATTACCGATATTAGTTCTGAAAATTATGAGATTGTTTACTGCATCAGTCTGAGCTAAATTGCCAAGCCGATTATTATAACGGAGGTAAAATCCGGTTATATCCCATTGCAGGAATTTGAATTTACCTCTGAATCCAAGTTCAGTATTGTAACCACTGGCATCTTTCAGATTTTTGTCTGATATTTCGTAAATAGATTGTGGTATAATATCCTTGAATATTACCGGGCGGTAGGCCTGTGACCATCCGGCATAGATATTCATATCATCTTTCATATCATACTGAGCACTTAAACCAAATAAGGGGAATTTATGTTTAATCTGATTGGGTATTTCCAAACTGGAATAGTTGGCAATAGTTCCAGTCATATTTGTCTCTCCAATTTCCATCCTCATTCCTGTATTTACTGAGAATTTTTTGGTTAACACCCATCGGTTTTCTGCGAAGAGGGCGATATTACTGGTTTTGAAATGAAGATCTCTTCCCCATCCCGGACTTACCAGACTTAAATCGTAATCGCTGCCTGTCGTTCCTTTACCTTGCTGGCGACGGTGCAGGTCATTATTCATGTATTGCAAGCCTGCACTTAGTGAACTTGTTTGATTCCCTGTTTGATAGGAGTGTAATAGCCTCAATTCAAGTGGGTAACTATTGAAGTTGTCAATGTCAACCTGGCGATTATTGTATTGAAGTGTAGCTGTGACAATGGTATCGGAAATTGTTGAAGGCTTATCAAACATTACACTATTTCTGGTGCCCAAAACTGCCGAGCCTGTAAATTGTAAGCGGGTGCGTGGGGTAATTCCCCAGTTAATTGTTAGTGATGGAATGTAAATATCCGGACTGTAATAGTTTCTGGATCGGGTCGCCATTTTAGGGTTTGCCTGGAACATCTGGTCTGTTAGCGCTCCCGGGAGCCGAGTCTGATAATTTGAATGGGTATATTCTAATTTAAAATTAAGGTCTTTTGTTGCATCATAATAAATTGAAAGAGCTTCAGCATCATAGTTGGATTCGCTGTTGTCGCGGTAACCTTTTATCGACTTTTTGTTCATCCAGGCTGAATATCTGAACTTTCCTAGTTTACCTGATATCGTATTGAATGTGCTGATAAGACCGTTGGAGCCAGCAGTATTAATGCTTTCAAATGCTACCTTTTTGCTTGTGTCGGGTTGCTTGCTGATATAATTGAGCATACCCCCGAATTGGGCTCCGAACTGTAACGAACCGGTTCCTCTTACCAACTCAATTCGTTCAACTGCTTCCATCGGAATATTATAGTGACTTGCCGGATATCCGTACATATCAGAATTAGTAATAACTCCGTCCTTACGTATATTAAACTCCCAGCCTCTATGCGGATCCAAACCGCGTGTGGCAATGTTTATTTGGTTTCCGGTTCCATCCATATCGTAGACAAATACTCCGGGTATTTTAGCAAAAATCTGTCTACCATACTTTTCAGTAATAGCAACATCCTTTTGTGTCAAATTAATTACTTCTGTTTTTTTTCCGGAATATATGTAAGTCCCTTTTATTGCTTCAAGACGCTGAATATCTTGATTGATATGACTTCCTTCAATAGTTAATGGATTTAATTCAATTCTTCTTATCGTGTCGGCAGGTGTTTGTGCGATTGCTGTTTTTTGTGCAATTATCG
>CAZGWG010000147.1:0-9993 GCA_964529165.1 uncultured Sphingobacterium sp. | reverse complement strand
ATTACGCATTTCTTGATAACAGCGATCACTCAGTGTCATGGCGGGGGCAACAGTTATGGAGTCTCCGGTATGGATACCCATAGGGTCGAAATTCTCGATCGAACAGATAATAATTACATTATCATTTCCATCTCTTAATAATTCAAGCTCATATTCTTTCCAGCCTAAAACGGCTTTCTCTACTAATACTTCATGCGTTGGTGAAGCCTGTAAACCTCGGCTTAATGCCTGATCAAAATCTTCTTTTTTGTGAACAAAGCCACCTCCTGAACCTCCAAGTGTATAAGAAGGGCGGATTACAAGCGGGTAACCAATTTCTTGTGCAGCCTCTTTGCCTTCCAGAAAAGAATTGGCGATTTTGGAAGGAGCAACCCCAACCCCAATTTCAACCATCAGTCTTCGGAACTCTTCGCGATTCTCAGTTTTTTCAATCGCTGCAATATCAACACCCACTATTCTGACACCATATTTTTCCCAGATACCTCTTTCTTCTGCCTCTTTACATAAATTCAGAGCTGTTTGTCCGCCCATAGTTGGCAGAACAGCGTCAATCTTCTGTTCACCGAGTATTTGTTCAATGCTTTCGCAGGTTAAAGGAAGCAGATATACATGATCAGCAATAACCTTATCTGTCATGATAGTGGCAGGGTTAGAATTGATAATGGAAACCTTGATTCCTTCATCTTTTAATGAAAGAGCAGCCTGAGAACCGGCATAATCAAATTCGCAGGCCTGACCGATAATGATTGGTCCTGAACCAATGATCAGGACTGAGCGGATGGAAGTATCTAATGGCATAGTTCTTCTAAAATTCTAATTTTGACTTAACAAAAGAGGAGATTACTATGCTGTGAAGAACAAAGATCCCGGCTGTTTTGTCGGGATGCAAAGTTATATATTTTTATGCATTTTTAGTCTGATTTTTTTGAATTCATGTATTATTCAGATTTTAAAAGTAAGCCTGTAACATTTGAATATGCAGGATATATAGGAGTTCTATTAGTTAGATAGAAATTAACTCTATTATTCAAGGATTGGAACGGGTTTTGTGTATAAGAAATCAAGTAATCAGAAAAATTAAATAAACCTTTATTATCTTGAAAAATTAGCCTTTAAAAGCAAAGAAATATGAAAAGATCAATTATTGCATTTGTTATAAGTGCCTCTATATTAAGTGGATGTTCAGCTATTCAATCAATAGTGCGTTCTACATTTCCATATACAGCTACTTTAAGCATCCCTTTATCATCAAAGCCTGACGTTGTACAATCAGTTACCGCTCAGGCGAGTAGTTTCGACCAGATTTTTACTGGTCAGGGCTCTAATACCAATGCGGTTACAGATGTTCATTTATCATCTGTAAAACTGGATGCTACTTATCCCTCTGGTCAGAGCATGGGAGTATTCAAAACTATAAAGATCTATATTTCACGAGGCGACAGTTCTAAGGAGCTTCTGATTGCAACCCGTGATGATATTGCGCCAACTGTTGGGAAAAGCATTATGCTTGATGCAGATACTACCCTCCTTCTTGATGAATATATCAAAGAATCAACCGTTCGTATCAGGATGGAGTATAGTTTAAGTAGTGCCATAAACGCTGACATAACAATTAAGGCAAGCCTTGGTTTCAACGCCTCTCCTAATACTACTAAGTAAAATTCATAACAGAGGGTTGAATATAGCTCAGGTCGTTTATATTTGATCCGATGGATGTAATTTCTGTTTTTAATGATTGGCTTCACAATCAAAGTTTACTCGAAACTTCGGGCGTAATAACGGGTATTTTATGCGTTTATCTTGCTGCAAAAAATAACATCTGGAATTGGCCGCTTGCAATTATCAGTGTACTCATATATATATTTATTTTTTTTGAGGCTAAATTATATGCTGACACAGGTTTACAGGTGTACTTTTTATTGATGAATTTTTATGGTTGGTACTTCTGGAGCAGAAAAGATGAACGAACAAAGGTCCCTGTCTCTTCAATTACCTTAAAAGAAGTCATTTTATCTCTGATAGGAATTACTGTTTTTACTGCAGGATTGGGTTTCTTTCTATACAAGGGAACTGATGCATCTTTTCCATTTGTAGATAGCTTCTGTACGGCATGTAGTTTGGTAGCGCAGGTATTCCTCGCAAGAAAGGTTCTGGAAAACTGGCTGATATGGATTTTTGTGGATATTATTTATGTGGGAGTTTATGTCATTAAGGATTTGCATCTGACAGCCGGCATGTACGCCCTTTATATCATAATTGCTGCTATTGGTTATCGCGACTGGAGAAAGGAATATCGGCGCAGCAGGGTTTTATTACATGAATAGGATAAAATTGTTTAGTTGGTATGGAAAATTCGGAGGCCCTTAGCAGAAATTTAATCAAAATTGCGATTGTTGGTCCGGAATCAACCGGAAAATCGACAATATCTCAACAACTTGCTAAACATTATAATACAGTATGGGTGCCTGAATACGCCCGCGGATATTGTGAAAATCTTGTCGCTGAATGCACCTGGGAAGATGAGATCAATATGTTCAGGGGGCAGATTGAACTGGAAAGACAAATAGCAACAAGAGCTAATCATCTTCTGATTTGTGATACGACCTTCATAACAGTCAAGATTTGGAGTGACCATATGTTTGGTTGCGCACCCCAGGAAGTTCTTGACGCACTTCCGGTTCACAAGTATGACCTGTATTTGTTAATGGATATAGATCTACCCTGGGAGGAAGACCCTCTTCGAAATTTTCCTGATATGCGTGAACATTTTATGGAAGTTTGGCATAAGGAACTGAAAGCTCTTGAAGCTACTTACTTTCTAATTTCAGGCTCCGAGGAAGTAAGATTCCAAAATGCTATTAAACAGATAGACACTTTTTTAAGGAGTAAATGACCAAATTATTAAGCTCAATAAGGCTTAGATTTAATTCCATAACAAAATTCATGATGTTAATCCCGAATTTGGATTAGCCATATTTTATTCCTGCAGAGTAATTTGCTTACCTTGAGGTATATGCAAAACTCACCATTATAATATTTTTTCATCCCGTATGCAACGCAAATAAATTGTGTACGTCTCTTAGATAAGAAAAGCGTAAAAATTTGGAAGCTGTTTACGTAGATCAGCATTATGACCTTGTGGTTGAATGCAGAAACGGTAGTAGAAAGGCACAAAATGAACTGTACAAGCTCTATTCAAGGGCCATGTTCAATATTGCTATGCGCATAGTGAATAATGAAGATGAAGCAGCAGACGTGTTGCAGGAAGCGTTCATAGATGCCTTTACCCGAATTGCCGATTTCAGGCAGGAGAGTACTTTTGGGTTGTGGATGAAACAAATAGTTATCAACAAATCAATTACTCAGCTCCGCAGACGAAAGATGGAACTGATTTCTATCGATGAAACAGATGTTGAATCCATTCCGGATGATGAGTTTGCTGATAACTCAGAATTCGAAATGCAGGTGCGGCAAGTACGGGCGACCATCCAGCAGCTTCCGGATGGGTATCGTTTGGTACTTACGCTGTACCTGTTGGAGGGTTATGATCATGAAGAGATCTCACATATTCTGCGCATCAGTGAAAATACTTCAAGGACACAATTTATGAGAGCCAGGAGGAAGCTAGTTGAATTATTGCGAAATCAGGGAATAAGTTATAATTAATAATAAGATCCCCTTAATAGGATCAGGGAGAGGAAAAAGATGAAAGAAAAATTAGAAAATTTTATCAAGGATAACAGAAGTGATTTTGACCAGTTCGAACCACCTGCTGACTTATGGGATAGAATTGAGAAACAACTTGATGAAAGACAGATAGGAATATCAGCAAATAAAACAATAAAAAAAGAGCGGACGGTTCGTCTTAGTTTCTTGCTTAAACTGGCAGCATCAATTCTTCCGATTTTGTTTGCAGGTCTCTGGTTTTACCAGTATCAGTTTAAACAATCCACTTATCTCAGTAATATAGATCCGCAATTGGCTCAGCAGCAGGTTCATTATGCTTCCTTGATAGAAATTAAAAGGAATGAGTTAAAACGTATTGAGAAGGAAGAACCATTACTTTATCAGGAGTTCTCGGAAGAGATTAAGAAGATGGATGTGAATTTTCAAAAATTAAAGAAAGATTTGCCTGCAAGTCCAAATCAGGAAGAAACTGTTAAGGCAATGATTCGGAACCTTCAAATACAGATAGAATTATTGAATCAGCAACTTGAAATTATACAGCAGATTAATCAATTAAAAAAAGAACAAGTCGATGACACACAAAATATTTAAGAAAGCATTATTGTTTGCATTGCTGATGTTATTTATAGAGTTAGCATCAGCCCAGACAGTTGAAACGGCCAGCCCAAAGAGTTCCAGAGCGAATTCAGAGCTTAAAAATATGGAGTTCGAAATGGCTGAGGCATTTAGGACAGCGGCACTTGAGCTAAAAAATATTGATTTCGAAAGAATTGGAAAATCAGTTGCAACAGTCGCCCGCGAATTGACAAGGGAGTTGAAAGATATTCAGATTGTTGTGGGAGACAAGCAGGATCAGGACGATCCTGAAAAACCGCTTGAATTAACGGCAACAGCCGAAAAGACTAAACTTATTACGAAATCCTTTTCTGTGAACAGCAATGATAAGCTTTCGGTAAATAATCAATACGGTAAAGTCTCTGTGAATACCTGGGCTAAAAATGAGATCAGGGTTGAAATTGAAATTAAAGCATATGAGGCATCTGAAAGTGGCGCAGAAAACCTGCTTGAAAGTGTTAACATCGCAGAGTTAAGAGAAGGGAATCTCATTAGTTTTAAAACAAATTTTGAGAAAACTTCTTTGAATTTCTGGTCCAGGGTAAAGAATGGGCAGGAAGAACGCAGAGGAGTTCAGGTAAATTATCAAATTTATATGCCATCCAAAAATCCATTGGATATCAGTAACAGATATGGCAGAACTGAAATTGATGATTTTAGCGGACCTGTAAATATTTCCAGTTCCTATGGCTCTTTTAAATCTGGGAAACTGGACAATGCAGCTAACCAGGTGAAAGTCACTTATGGATCGGCTACTATTGAGAACTTTATAAATGGAAATTTGTCAGTTGCATATGGAAATTTAACAATTAACCAGGCTGCTAAGTTAAGTGCAACAATCAAATATGGTAAAGCCAGTATCGCACAACTAAGTCAGGGAGGTAATTTCAATCTTGCGTATACCGGAGGATTTAAAATAGATGAAGTTCAGAATAGTGTTAAAACTTTGAATATTAATTCCTCTTATTCCGGTGTCTCTTTGGGTATGGGAGAAGGTGCAAATTTCGATTTTGATGTCACAGTTAATTATGCCGGATTTAATTATAGTAATAGCCGTGTAAATCTTGTTGAGCAATTGACCTCATCTGATAAGCCAAAGGCCTGGAGTCCAAGCAAAAACTATAAAGGACAGATCGGTAAAGGCTCTGATAGCCGGATCATTATTAAATCGAATTACGGAGGAGTAAAGTTTTTATAAGCCCATTTAATGGGTTATTTAGACCTTTATAAACAGATAAGGTCAATACGGCTTATTGGTTTAACGAAGATGCAAAAGAGACTTGCCATCACATACTTGCAGATTTGGTTGCAAGTATGTGATGTTTTTTTTAACGGCTGTATCCATAGCCAGTAGCATACTGGCTGGGACCAACTTATCAGCCATCTCATCATTATTCACCCCCATAATATTTCGGAGTTCTGAAAGACTAGCAGCTAGATAGCTTATTTTGGGGCTCCTAACAGCTTCCTGTTTCACAATAAATTAACAAGCTTGTATTGGGCATCGGATTGTAATTTAGATTGCGCTGATAACAGATTTAATTTAAAGACAATTAATCTGGAGCTTTTTGTTTTATTTCTATACGCTTTTAATTTACATTTGAAGAAAGATAAAAAATATGGAATGGCTGGCAAATCCTGAGATTTGGATCTCATTGATTACATTAACAGTACTAGAAATAGTGCTTGGAATAGATAATATCATATTTATTTCAATTATGGCCTCTAAACTGCCGGCTAATAAACAAAAGAAAGCCCGTCAGCTTGGTTTGGCACTGGCAATGATAACCCGTGTTCTGTTGCTTCTTTCTTTGAGCTGGATTATGACACTAACTAGTCCACTGTTCAATCCGGGAGAATGGATAGGTATAAACGACAGCGAATTGCTGGAGAAGTTTGCTATTTCAGGCCGGGATCTTATTCTGCTCAGCGGGGGATTGTTCCTGATTTATAAAAGTACAACAGAGATTCATGATAAACTTGAGGGTGATGAGCATAAGACCGAAACGAAGGCTGTGGTAACCTTCTCAGGAGTAATTGTTCAGATTCTTATTCTGGATATTGTTTTCTCTCTGGATTCAGTAATTACAGCAGTAGGGATGGCGGATCATATTGAAGTAATGATTGCCGCAGTCATAATTGCAGTCTTTGTAATGATGCTTTCTGCGGGTAGTATCAGTGATTTTGTAAACAAGCATCCGACGGTGAAAATGCTGGCCTTATCATTCCTTCTTCTGATCGGAGTATCACTTTTAGCCGAAGGGTTTGAACAGCATATTCCTAAGGGATACATCTATTTTGCAATGGCATTTTCAGTACTTGTGGAAATGCTTAATTTGAAAATGAATAAAGGAAAGAAGCCTGTTCACTTAAAGAATACACCAGAAGAATAATATCCGACATTTAACTAACCCTGCAAAGCAAACCCTTTAAATATTCACCTTCGGGGAAAGAGGATCTTACCGGATGATCGGCAGGTTGCGAAAATTGCTGGATGAATTGAACATTTCTACCTGCATCAAGCGCTGCCCAGGCAATAATCTGCTTAAACATGCCGATATCAACTGCTCCAGAGCAGGAAAAGGTAGCCAAAAGGCCTCCATCGTTGAGTAAAAGCATCGCCATCCGGTTCAGGTCTTTATAAGCTCTGGAGGCTTTGGTTAAAGCCGATCTGGAAGGAGCATATTTAGGAGGATCAAGAATGATAATATCAAACTTTTCATTTTCTTCTTTGAACACTCTCAATTGCTTGTTTACATCAGATTGTATCAAATGATGAGGTGTCTTTTGGAAATTATTGATTTCAATGTTTCTTTTAAGTGTATCCAAAGCGAGTGCCGAACTATCCACACTAATCACTTCTGATGCTTTATTACTCATTGCGTTGAGACTGAATCCTCCGGAATAAGAAAAGCAATCCAATATTTTTCTCCCTTTAGCGTACTCGGCAACCCATTTGCGGTTATCGCGCTGGTCACAGTAAAACCCTGATTTCTGACCTTCGGCAATATTAACCTGATAAAATATGCCATTTTCCCTGACACTAACAAATTCAGGTGGTTCTAGACCAAGTAAAATACCGCCCGAAGATGCTTCCATGCCTTCATGTGCCCTGGCTGAAGCGTCACTTCGATCAAAAATGCCCTTGGGCCCTAGTAAACTCTGAAGTTCATCGAGCAGAATATGTTTAATTCGCTCTGCACCTGAAGTCAGAATCTGTACGGAAAGAAAATCAGCATAACGATCTACTATAAGACCTGGTAAGTAATCTGCTTCGCTGAAAATTACCCGGTAAGTATTGGTTTGATCAGTATGCAGATCTGTTCTGAGTTTAACTGCATTCCTGATTTTTTTTCTCCACCAGGTTTCATTGATCTCGGTTTCAAGATTCCATTCGAGTAATCGTACTGCAACCCGCGACTGGCTATTAAAGAATCCATAAGCAAGAAAATCATTATTATTGTCTGTAACCATGATGATATCTCCATTTTCGGGCTTCCCTTTAATATGATCTATTGCACCCGAGAATACCCAGGGATGTAATTGTCTAACAGCTTTTTCTTTACCTTTTTTTAATCTTACAGAATCCATTTAGCAAAGTTATCAAAGTTCCCCATTTCCTATTCTCTATTTGCCATTTCCTCATACCTTTGCCTTATGGAACAAATACAGTGGTCAGATTTTGAAAAGGTGGCTTTGAGGGTAGGTACGATCATTGAGGCTCATGATTTTCCTGAAGCCAGAAAACCTGCATACAAAATAAAGGCTGATTTTGGGGATTTTGGAGTAAAGTGGAGTAGTGCTCAGATTACCAGACACTACACAAAATCTGAATTGATAGGCAGACAGATTATTGGAGTTTTGAATTTTCCTAAGAAGCAAATCGCAAATTTTTATTCAGAGTTTCTGATTACAGGTTTTGCTGATCAGGATGGTCATATTGTTCTGGCCTCTGTAGAGCGTAAGGTACCAAATGGCTCAGCATTAATATGAGGTATGTGAATTTTACAAATGAACCGGAGCAAAGTCCAGATGATTTTTTTATGGCTGAGGCTCTGAAAGAAGCACATAAAGCCATGGCTTTAGATGAAGTGCCTATTGGTGCAATTATTGTTCATGGCGGTAAAATCATTGGCAGAGGACATAATCTGACGGAACAACTGAACGATGTTACTGCTCATGCAGAAATGCAGGCATTTACTGCAGCAGCAAATTATACGGGAGGTAAATATTTGAAAGATTGTACGCTTTATGTCACTATTGAACCTTGTGTGATGTGTGCTGGAGCAGCACAATGGACTCAAATTAGCCGTATTGTATATGGTGCGGAGGACTTAAAAAGAGGATTTTCACAAATTAGTAAGAGAATTCTTCATCCTAAGACCGAGTTGATTTCCGGCGTAAGGGCAGAGGATGCCGCCCGGCTGATGAAAGAGTTCTTTATTTCCCGGCGGAACAAAACTTGACAACAAATTGAACAATTTCTGACAATTCGGTCTTATATTTGTTTATAGTATACTATCATTAACCTAAATATAAAAATTATGGCATTTGAATTACCTGCGTTAGCTTACGCAACAGACGCTCTGGAACCGCATATTGATAAATTAACCATGGAAATCCACCATGGAAAGCATCATCAGGCTTATGTGGATAATGTAAATAAGGCATTGGCCGGAACTGATGGAGAGAATCAGAAGATCGAAGATTTGATTAAAAATATTTCAAAATACCCGATGGCTGTAAGAAATAACGGAGGGGGTCACTTCAATCATACCCTTTACTGGTCAATTATGTCACCCAATGGTGGAGGAACTCCTTCAGGAGATCTTGCTAAAGCAATTGATACCGCTTTTGGATCATTCGATGAATTCAAAAAGAAATTTGCTGAAGCAGGTATGACCCGTTTTGGATCAGGATGGTCATGGCTTTCAGTAGGTCCAGATGGGAAGTTAAAGGTAAGTTCTACTCCAAACCAGGATAATCCCTTAATGGATATCGCCGAAGTTAAAGGCACTCCAATTTTAGGAATGGATGTTTGGGAACATGCTTACTATCTTAAATATCAAAATAAACGCGCCGATTATGTTGCAGCATTTATGAATGTTGTAAACTGGGATGCAGTTGCTGAACGCTTCGCAAAAGCAAAATAATTTCATCTTACAACAAAGTTGGCACAGAAGTGGTGTATATTTATATACATCACTTTTTTATTTTAAGACCTATGAAAAGCTTATTCTTTGTTTTATCCTTTTTGATCATCACTCTTTTATCAGGCTGTGATCTGGTTGCCGGCATTTTTAAAGCCGGTGCATATACAGGAGTTTTTGTTGTTTTAGTGCTTATCGCACTAATCATCTATGTTGTTTCAAAGTTTAAAGGGAGGGGTTAATCAGGCATTAATCTCCATAATTTCTCTTTTCTTTTTACTGCGCATTCTTTTTGGAATAGCTTCTAAAATTTCTTTCTCAAGAATTAATATAAGCTTCCGCTTAAGGAAATTTCTGTGAGTAACAATGCTTATTTCCCGGCTTGGTTCAGGAGACTTGAAATAGCGTACCCTATCTAGTTGTTTAACTGTGAAATCACTTATTGAAAGCTCAGGTAAAAGTGTAATGCCATTATTCAGTTCCACCATACGCTTTAGGGTTTCTACACTATCAGTATTATATTCAAGAGGCTTTTGCTCTT
>CAZGWG010000146.1:0-10019 GCA_964529165.1 uncultured Sphingobacterium sp. | reverse complement strand
ATTAGGAGTCAGAAGACTCCTAATCATTGGACAATCCGTAGAGGCGCTGCGCTAAACTCTACGGACAGTTGGTGCAAGGACAAGGATAATTAATTCAGGCATCTTTAAAAATCAGGACAAATATACCCAATAGGGCCTGAATTTAGCAATGAGTTTAACTGTTAATGTCGTTCTTGAAAATCAATTACCCAAATTGATTTTTTAGTATAACATTCATTAGCTGTTGCACAGTTTGAACGCAGCGCTCTACGGATTATTAAATGTTCAAGAGTCTAAAGACTTGTTGAGATTTAAAATAACCAGATTAAGTCATTTATTACTTACCTGTATAATTAACTTATAAATTAAGAAGTATTTTTTTCAATGAGGAGTCAGGAGACCCCTTATCATTGAAAAATCCGGAGAGCCGCTTTGCTCAACTCTCCCGACAGTGAGAAGCGACCTATATATGGCACATCGGGAAATCAACTTATGAACATGAACAAAATGTAAAGCAGGCAGATAGGTTGCTTGGACAAATAACAATAAAAGGGCGGCAACAATATCTTGAAACTAATCCTGAACAGTTTAGCCGTATTGTACATGATTATTCCGATGACACTAAAGGCTTGATTGTTTGGGAAGATTTCTTAGAAGAAAAGTTATTTTAAAAATATTAATTGACCCGATCAATAATTTGATAATATGATTGGAATGATTTAATTATTCGCAGGCTGCAGTTGTTTTGTCGTATTCATTACACTGGCATTGCGTAAGTGTATGTTAACAGATGATACCAGTTTATAAGGGCGGTTAAAGGCCTCTTGTCTGACTCTGAAATAATCAGCTAACTTCCTTATAACCTCCTTGGATAATCCTTTTTTATAGTTTAAGATGTCGGATACATAGCCTTTGCTAATTCCTAATATTCGGGTCATATCCTGAGGTTTCAACTGATGATCCTGCATAAAAGAGCGCAACAAGGTAATTGGGTCGGTTTCGTTAAAAGAATTATGTTCCTCGTCGTATTTTTCAATCAACAAGGTGAGCAAGTCGATTTCATCTTGTAAAGGAGTATCATCCCTTTGGATCAGCAAGGTCTCAAGTTGATCACAATATTGATTATACTGGTTTCTATCCCTGATTATGGTGTATTTCATTGTCGGTGCTTCCATATTCAATAAATATTAATAGTGTATTGATCGCCCTGTTTGCAAATTTTATCATATTCTGGATGTGTTCCCATCCAACAAACAAATAAATGTACTTGTTTTGCTCCGAAAATATATTTACAGATCATACGGTAGTTATTTCCTGCAATATCAAAGACTACTCTATTACTGCCATTACCTAAAATATCAGCAGTGTTATAGGTTAGTTTCATATCACCGGGCTGCTCCCATTCTGCAAGCTTTAGTTTTTCTATCCAGTCTTCCAGGGAAGTTTTACTTCTCGGATGTCGATGTACGAAATCTGCTAAAGTCTGCTTTTTGATCAGATGAACTCTCATTCGTATGACAAATATAAACAAAATAGTTCACAAAAAGAGAACTATTATATAGTTTTAAATGATCATAATCCTTCACATTGAAAATCAGTGGAGACGTTGTGCTAAATTGTACAACAGCTAATTACTGTTGTACTTAAAAATCAATTTTAGTAATTGTTAGCAGAATTTAGTTCGGTTCATTCCCAACTCTCAGCCCACCCCCTAATTGCAGCTTAACGAGGGATAAGCTGAGCTTTGGTCCTAAGGATTCGTTCTCACTATTTAAAGTTGGCTTCATATTTACTTTTGGTCAGAAATTCGTGAAAGTTGTTAATATTCAACATCTCGCTGACCGCTTCCTTTTTATTTTTACTGTGATGATAGTAAGATTCAGCAATCTTAAAACCCATATAGTAGCCTAAGTCTGCTGGACGATCTCCAACTGCTGAATTATAAAGCCATTGATTTAAGTTAGGACCAGTGAGATCCTTCTTCAATTCATCCCACAGTTCCCTTTCATATTTGTCCCCATATACTCTTAAATTTGCATTGCTTGGTATTTGGCTAACTAACTCTGACAGAAAGGCCGTTTTTTTTCAATAAGGAGTCAGAAGACACCTCATCATTGGACAATCCGTAGAGGCGCTGCGCTAAACTCTACGGACAGTGGTTAAATTAATAAGGTTAAGTTATTATTACTAACCTATGCAATTATTAAACTAATAAATATTTTTTTCGATAAGGAATTAAGATAATCCTTCTCAAATGAAAATCTGCAGGACTGTTTTACTCAATTATAGGGATTTTACCAGTCAAAGATTTGATTTGGAAGACTAAATCAAAAAGACTGGTATAAGCACAGCTAAAAGAGGAAACAAGATGACGAATAGCATAAGGTACCAGGATGAGCGATGAGCGAAATTCATAGTTTGCCCATATCCAAACTGTTTGTCCACAAATAGTGAAGGGTCATCGGGATTATAATAAATCAATCCCCAGCATCTATATAACCTTCCATCTTTTCCAGGTCTTTTCATGATTAAAGTTACAAATATTTATCATCCTAAAACCTTAGCCTATTCATCTTTCTTTTGAGTTAGGAAATCGGGTTAAGGCATATTACTAACCAGTATATTTTGTACTTAAATAGGAAGAAGTGTTATTTTCTTAAGGGAGGAGTTATAAGACTTCTCATCATTGGACAATCCGTAGAGGCGCTGCGCTAAAACTCTACGGACAGGGGTGTATTATTTCTTTCAATGATCCGTCAGAAGACTCCTCCTCATTAAAAAATCCATAAATCCGCTTCACTTAACTCTACAAATACTTGCTATTCAACACGGATTCTGTTTACCAGATACAGTTTTCCCTAGGTAATTTTAATCAGAATCAGCATATTTAAGAAAGATTAAAGGATAACCGCAATTCTTAATTGTGATCAAACAATGAATTGAGATCATATTATTTAAAAAATTATCTCATGACATCTTTATTTTACATGCCCGACAAAGAAAAGAACTACCAAAGTTATATGGTATTTGTTCTTACAATCCTTTGGTCTGTTGTTACGGGCTTAATTGTATCACTTGGCTTTTATTTTTTCCCTCAGTTATGGTCACGGTGGTTATTATTTTTAAGCATATCAATATTTATAGCTGCCTTCCATCTGACTTTAAATAAACTCGGTTATACACGTACGGCAAGCTGGTCGCTTACAATTGTTGTCTGGCTATACATTACTGTTACCTGTTATTCGGCAGGGGGAATAAATGCGCCCGGTATTTTATCTCAAACGAGTGTGATCTTAACTGCCGGATTCCTTTTAGGCTGGCGCGGCGGATTGGCTTTTGGCATACTAACCATTGCTGCAGATTTTGGCATGGCCTATATGGAGCTAATTGGCAGTTTACCTAATCCTACGGTTGTACATACCCCCATTACTAAGTGGATAGCTGCCTTTATCCCATTCGGAACCATACTTGCCCTGCAATATTACGCCACCAATCATTTACATAACGGTTTAAAGGCACTGCAGCGTGAAATTATCAAAAGGCAGGAAGCCGAAAAGGAAAAAGACCAAATTGTAACCGACCTTAAGGAAAGAGTAAAAGAGCTTAAAACACTTTATAATGTTAACAAAATATTACAGGATGAAGATATAGCATCAGGATTATTGTTTCAGGAGCTTGCCCAGGTTATTCCGGGAGGCTGGCAATATCCTGAAATTGCTTCTGCCCGTATATCTGTAGATCGAACCACATTTACCTCAGATAATTATAAACCATGTATGTCCTGCCAAAGAGCAGAGGGAAAAACATCCAAAGGAACTACTATATCTATTGAAGTAGGTTATTCGCAATTAATGCCCAGAAGTGATGAAGGCCCCTTTTTGAAAGAAGAGCGAAGTTTAATCAGCATGTTGGTTGAAATGATTAAAACAGCTATTGAACGCAGAGAACAAAGTGCAGAACTGAAAGATTATAAATACGCATTGGATATTGGATACAGTGTTTCCATTTCAGATAGTTCCGGATTGTTTTCCTTTGCAAATGAAAACTTTAGTAAGATCAGTAAATATACCTGCGATGAATTAAAAGGACAAAATCATAGTATTCTATGGTCCGGATATCACCCATCCGAATATTTCGATGAGTTAGGAATTGCGATGCAAGGGGGTAAACCTTTTAAAGGGGAATTTTGCAACAGAGCAAAAGATGGCAGTTTGTACTGGGTAGATACTACTATCGTTCCTTTTTTAGATGAGAACCGGAAAATTTATCAGTTTCTTTCTATCAATCATGATATTACCGAACGTAAAGAATCAGAAGAAAAAATTAAACGAAGCGAAGAGTTATTAAGAAAAGTAACCAGTCAGATTCCCGGTAATACCTATATGTTTGAAATAGCAGAAAATGGAGACATAAACATTCTTTTTATGAGCCATGGCTCTGAAACCGATAAAGAGATTTATGAGGCAGGGGATCTCACAAAACGTCCATCAATCGCAAATGCTGAGTATTATGAGGACGATCAGCTAAAATTTACGAATGCAATGAAAGAGGCAAATAAGACACAAAGTGCCGTTAGTATTCAATACCGTGTCATTGTAAATGGTCACATCAGGTGGCGTTGGATGCAGGCGAGTCCTGAAAAAGATGCCACCGGAAGGACGTTGTGGTATGGCGCATCAACCGATATTACCCCAATTGTTGATTATCTGGCTTCGATAGAACAAATTATTTTTGATATCGGACATATTATTCGAAGACCAATTGCCAGTATGTTGGGTATGACACAATTGATTTTAGACAGTAATCTTAGTGAAGCAGAGATTAAAGAAATTTCAAAAAAGCTTTATCTCATTTCACAGGAAATGGACAAGTTTGTTGGTGAACTGAACACCGCCTATAACCAGAAAAGGCTTGAAACAAAACTGAGTATAGATGTTTCATCTGAGATTAATAAGCGGGATAATTTATTTGAATGATCAGAGTTTTTCTGGTGTTAACACCACTCAGCAAAACAGTCTTAAAATGCCAATAAAATTTAGGTTTATAAAACCCAAAAGATTAAAGGGTGTAAGTTAACAAGAAAACTTGTTTTCTTAAAGGAGGAGTCTGGAGACTCCTCTACATTGGAAAATCCCTAGAGCCGCTGCGCTAAACTCTACGGACAGCGGGGATGCAGGTAAAGAATGAAAGTGAGTTTGGACAGTTACTTGATAAACATGACCTTAAGAAAACTAAGGCCAGGATGGGTGTTCTGGAAATCCTTAATTCACGAGAAACTGCTGTATCGCAGCCTTTATTAGAGGATATTCTTGGTAAGGATGTAGATAGGGTAACTTTATACCGTGTTTTAAAAACATTCGAAGAGAAAGGCATCATCCATAAAATTATCGATCTGAATGGTACGGCTAATTATGCCATATGCGGAACTGCATGTGAGGATAACGAGCATCATGACGAACACCTGCACTTTAACTGCACGGTATGTTACAGCGTTTATTGTTTAGACAAATTTAAAGTGCCAAAAGTGATCATCCCCGAAGGCTTTACAGCCGGTTCGGTTAATATCATCATGTACGGGATTTGCGACAGCTGTAATAGAAAGGCGGCTGAATTTGTTCAAAAAGCTGATTGATGCCAAAATCAAGACGTTTAAAACATTGTTAGATTTTCAAAACGCTTACTGTTGTTTTTTTGGGCTTTCATTTGTCATTCTATAAAAACGCCATTGTCTTGGCTTTTTAGAAATGCGTTAGGCGTAATTCCAGTGTGTTTTTTGAAGGCCCTGTAAAAGGAGGATGATGAGCCAAATCCGGATTGAAGGCCGATAGCCTCAAGCGTAAGGTTAGCTGTTTTGCTGTCTTTTAATAAAGATTTCGATTTTTCAATGCGATAACTATTGATCAGGTCAAAAAAGTTTTTGCCAAATTCCTGGTTAATGATCTGTGACAAATGATGGGTTGGGATGTTAGTTTTTTCAGACAGATCGCTAAGCGTAAGTTCCGGATTAGTAAAGGGCTCATCAGTTTTTAAATATTTTAACAGTAGCGATTTGTATTCTTCAACCTGCTCTTGTTTTAGATTAGATCCGGTGTATCGTTCCTTAGCAGTGTCAGTAAGAATTCCGGATGAGTTTAAACCTTTGTAAACCAAAAAAACATTTGATATTCCGTATAAGATGGGTGCAATAATATAATCAATAATAACAGGTTTTACCAAAAATGAGAATACAATTAGCAGAAATATTAACCCGATGAGAACGAGAATAAATTGTTTTAGCCACTGGAACCTTATCCGGGGAAGTTGAGCGGAAGAAGCGTCATTTTGCTTTTTCCGGATTAGCCGAAAGCTATACCCCAAATAGATCAC
Organism: uncultured Sphingobacterium sp.; assembly: GCA_964529165.1. Classification (GTDB taxonomy): domain Bacteria; phylum Bacteroidota; class Bacteroidia; order Sphingobacteriales; family Sphingobacteriaceae; genus Daejeonella. The sequence goes on along the minus strand of CAZGWG010000146.1, from coordinate 3,674 downwards.
GGCTTGTAGTATAATAATAATCTGAAACGATTCTAACTGCCACGGATATATTCCTTTTTCCCGGTTTTGCAGGACTAGTTTGAGCGAATTTTCTCCCGAAAAAAACACGTACCCCCAATATGTCCAGCTCAAAAATAGAGGAATCAGATGAACAAGGTGTTGAACACGAAAACGCCATTTGATTTCTAACATGAGTATCACATATAAGCAAACCAAAGGTGCCCATAAAAAGGAAAAGTTTAAAAAAACGATATATGGAAAATCGTCTAACAGCCTGTTATACGATAGCAGATTGATAACGAAGTCACTTGCAGAGCAGATAAGGGTTAACCCCAAAATTCGGTTAGCAATGATGTTTCGTTTATTAAGGCCGAGTAAAATTGCCAGGGCGAACAGGTTAGAAATAGATAGAATGTTTAATGCGGATATCAAGGGTTAAAATTTGAGCGGAAAGTTAATGAATATTTCCATAGTGAAAATGCTATTTCCAGCTTTTCAATCTTTTGTCAACTTATAAATTGACAGATAAAACGCCTTTAAATAATGTTTTAAGCCACTATTTGCTGATAGCTTTGTCCGCATTGTAAATAGCCGCCTGAAACGGCACTGGACATTAAAAATTGATATCATATGAAAAAAACGCTCTACTTAGCACTGCTTTTAGCCGTCTTTACAGGTTGTAAAAAAGCTGACAATACTCTGCCGGAACTGCCAGCGCCTAATCCTCCTGTCGTTAGTACGACACCATCGGTTGCGGCTATTGCACCTGCATCGGCCAAGCCAGGTGAGGTAATAACTATCACCGGCACAAATTTTAGTACTGTATTGTCAGAAAATGAAGTAGTTTTTAGTTCATCTGCAGCTACTGGCGCAGTAAATACTAACGCTTCAACAGTATCGGTTACTGTAAAAACAGCCACTGCTACAACCCTGACTGTAGAGGTACCAGGCACTGCTATTTCCGGCACCATAACCGTCAAAGTAAAAGGCGTAACCGCAACGTTGTCCGGCGGGTTTACTGCTGCGTTTACTGTGATTCCGCCGACGGTTGTCACTAATCCAACATCAGCTACTTTAGCAACCTACAACACAGAATATTATTTACCGGACCATATTGCTACTGACGCAGCTGGCAATGTTTATACTTCTGGCCTGGTAACAGGAAAGCAGCTTATTAAAATAAACCCACAGGGACAGCGAATCAAAGTTTATGGTCCAACTGATTTTGGCTTGGTCGCTACAGAACAACCGTATATTGTAGGCGTTTGTAATGATAAGGACGGTACGGTATGGGTTTTGATGGTGATTGCCAACAAGCCGTGCCGACTGTATAAAATTACTGCTAATACCGATCCTGCGCTTGATCGAACAATCGATAATACGCAAAGCTCGCTTGGTACCACTTCAATACCAGATATGGCGATGGCCAGCAACGGTGACTTATATTATGTCGTAGAAGCCCAAAATTACCGGGTTAAAAAAATTGACAAGGCAGGAGTTGAGACGTACTTTATTACAGCCGTAAACAATAATAACCCATTCGGTTATACAGGTTCTAATCTTACCGTTACTGACCTGTCTTTTGATAGCCAGGATGTTTTATATATGTCGGTTGTCAATGCGCAGGGTTTGGACTTTTTTGGGCTTTATAGTTACACATTGGCAGGAGTACAAACGAAATTATACTCAAGCACAGCCAGGGGACCTGAGCTGCCAACTGAAGGCTCTTTGTCTGCCACCAACTTTCGTACACTTACAAGTTTGGTAGTAAGCGGCGATGGGAAAAATCTTTTCATCGGTGACGGTTACTATATTCGTAAAATTACCTTGACGGATACAAAAGTGACAACGGTAGCAGGCAGTGGCAAGCAATCTAACATCACCTATACTTACAGTGGAGAGGCATTAAAGGGAAATATAACACCTGCCAAACTAACATTTAGCCCTGATCAAAAAAGCATTATTGTTAACAGTTACGGGGTGTTGGAAAAGTTCACGTTATAAATAAGCGGTAATTAAATCGAGGAGATGCAGCAAACGCATTTAACGAAGACGGAAACCAACCGCCCGGAGAACGTAAGCGTTTTAATTCTTACATCGATGGGTGGTCGCAATTAATTTACTCTAAAAATCATTATTATGTGCTTCAAATTTTCAAAATCGGTTATTACCGTTTTGGCCGTTCTTTTACTAGGAATAATTTCCTCTTGCAAGAAAAGCGAGAACGATGCTCCTAAATCTACTGTCACCGAAAGCAAAGCACCATTTTTTAGTTCAGGAAAAGGTTTCCGTCACATGCTGACTATCTCCGAGCCTACCGCCGGTATGATTTCGTTCTTCAATTCATTAGATCTGTCTTATACAGATGACGGTAAATTGCACTGGGTTTATGATCGTTCCAACCCTTTTGCCAAATCACGCTACCTGCAACGTAGCGTGATTGATGCCATGACCGGCAGCATTTTGCCGGTAACAGGAAAGGCAACTAACAGCCTTGCCGCTAATTATAATTGGGGAAATAATCCTTCGGACATTAACCACGGCGATTTTTTAGCTTTTGTGCCTTATACAGGAAAGCTTTACCTGAGTTATCAATCCAAATCGGGCACAATGAGCGTAGACGGCGATGTGCCTCGCTTCGACTATTTGGACTATAGCTTTCTGCGTCAACCGCGATATGCTGCTAATGGGGATTTATATATGCCGTTTTGCGAAATGACAAGTAGTGATATTGCCAGAACTTACCAAAGACTTACCATGTTTAACTGGCATAAAAGTGTAAAGAAACAAGGTAGTGTTACCAAGATTTTATGGACTTATATGAATACTAACCTGGATTCGCTGTGGCACAAAGGGACGTCCTTCCCTTCAGGCAACAACGGAGAATTCTTGTTCTGCACATTTGATAGAAATTCGGTTTATTTATTTGACGAGCAAGGTAGCATAGTAAGTACCACACCATTCCAGGGACAGAAATTTCCTGATTTAGGTAATGGCCAGGCTGCCGATGTGAAGTGGTTTGCCAAGATGTCTAAAGACTTTACCAAAACCGCGCTAATGTGCATTGACGTTGATCGCAGTGCAGGTGAATTATATTATAATAGTTTTATCGTTGATCATAGTGCCCGGACGATAAAAGTGGTTGTCAATCAAAAAAAGCTGAGCAAGGTGATTTCCGCGGACTTTGACACTGACGGCAATATTTATTACACTCTTGACGATGAAACTAAACCATCAGAAGTATCTAAAGTTTCTGCTGACAACGTAGTGAAAGTAGTCGGAGCAGGATTTATTGGCAATTACAAAATCAACAAACTTCATGCGGTCAACGGCAAAGTGTATGCAACAGTTACCAGTACCGCAAAAGAAGGAATCGATGATGTTACCAGACTGACGATGCTGGAAAGCAATTAGTGTCCAGAATATTTATCAATTAAAATATAGCCATAATGAGGTATTCAAAATTATTCATCAACATTATAATTTTCAGTTGCATAAGCCTGTTGAGCCAGATGGCTTACGCACAAGACGCCCTGGAAAAACGGCAAAAAGCACTAAAGGAGAACAACGAACAACTTAACAGGGTTTATGAGAACAATCTGCCAAATAGAAAAGGTACAACCTACTCGGCTTTAACTCCGGCCGAAATAGAAGCCAGTTGGAATGGGGGAAAA
>CAZGWG010000145.1:0-10084 GCA_964529165.1 uncultured Sphingobacterium sp. | reverse complement strand
TTAAAGCGTTTGAATTGAAACGTGCCCAGCCCCCAATGTGATTAAATAAGGGTTAAGGAGGATCCACCCCCTTTTATTCCCCCGCCAGCGGGGGACACTGGATGCCTAAGCATGACCAAATAAAAGATTTGTCCACACGATTGGATAGCTATCGGATTGCGAAATCACCTAACACATGACTGAGGAGATTCGCAGTTTCCAGTCTTTAATTATAAAGAAGAGAATCCCCGGATATGTTTGCTATGCTCCCTAAGCATCTTCATGCCCTCTGTGGTATTCATTAGGCCTAGCGCATTTCTTTTTGCATTTGCTTTACTGATTTTGTAAAGTAAATCCCAGTGCCGCCTTATTTCTTTCCAGGCAAAGAAGATGGAGTGTTTGGGATCATATATATGCGTAGGTTCACTGGCTGCCCCATTCAATTCGATAATAGAAAATTTCTCCGCATTTTCAAGTTCCTCCCAGTTACGGAATTTAATATCGAGGCGGCCAAAATAGAATTCCGGTACTTGTTTACAGACTCTGTCCATGGTGCTTGTCAGTTTATCACTGTTCATGAAACTCAGATCAATAAATTTAGCTCTCCGGCAGTGATTGCCATAGGGAACCAGGATCTTTTCTTCTCCGGCGGGAAGAATCTGATCTAGCTGATCACCATAAAGCTCCCTGAGCGATTTAAGATGTAAAAGGTACCTGCTGTTTCTTTTGATAAGGCTTTCCATTGTTGATTTCCCATCACCGCTTAAAGAAAGGAATTGCTTCCCAACAATGCCGGTGATTTGCCCGTATTGAGATCCCGGGAGCCGGCAATAGAAAATGCCAGCTTCATTTGGATAGTCAATAAATTCCTGAACCAGAAAATCGGTGTTACTGCATTTACTATACTCCATTAAATCCTTAAAGCTTTTAATTAATTTTACCCCTGTTCCCCGTTCTCCAATATCCGGTTTTGCAATTAGGGGGAAACCAATCGCTTTATTTGTAAGCATTGTCTTTAGTGTATGCGGATTCGTGTTTTGCTGACATAATATGGTATTCGGATAGTATTCCGCAGGTAGATAAGCATAGCTATCACTCTTTTTTTCCATCGCAAAGCCCGCGTTTTTCCGGCCCGGGTTTGCGGCACTAAAGAAAATTACATATAATTGTCGCAGAGCAACTTTCTTGGTTGAAAAAAGAGTTTAACAACGATTTCAATAAAGGAAGAATTTGAGCTCAAATTCCATTTAGCCGGATGTTCCGTTTGCCAGTTATTCCAACAACAGAGTTTGTTAATTGACAGCATGGTGAAAGGCCATTTTTTTTACGAAAGAAGCTGATCTCCCAAATCTGGATCGTAATTTTAAGCAAAGCCTGGAAAAGCGTATTGAAGCTGAATTATATCGAAAGTGACTGTTCTTTAAATGAGACGAGATGATTAAGTATCGGACAATGCATGCGGATGATATCCCGGAAGGCCTGAAGCTCTGCCGTAAAGCCAAATGGAATCAGTTAGAATCTGACTGGCAGATATTTTTGCAGCATAGTCCCGGAGCTTGTATGGTTGCCACTTTTCAGGATCAAATTGTGGGAACAGTGACTACGATCAGATATGGATATTCATTTAGCTGGATAGGCATGGTATTGGTTGATCCTGATTTTCGGCAGAAGGGGATAGGGCAGCAATTACTGCAGGAAGCCCTGCAACTTTTGCAAGCCGAAGAAACTGTGAAACTGGATGCCACACCTGCAGGCAGAGAGGTCTATCTGAAATTGAATTTTGTTGATGAGTATCCTTTAAGCCGGATGAACAGGCTGCTTGCTAAGGAGATCCCTCATTCTACAAGTGCCAGAGCAATACTTAAGGAAGATTTGCCCGGCTTGATTGAATTTGACAGCACAATCTTTGGTGCTGACCGTTCATTCTTGTTGGAATGGATGTTGGAAAAAGCACCTGAATTTGCCTTTCTTGTTGAAGATGGGAAGGAAATTAAGGGATATGTTATGGGGAGGTATGGGTATGATTTTATCCATATCGGGCCAATTATAGCGCAAAGTATTGATACGGCTCAAGATTTGTTGATTGCGGCCTTGAAGAAGTGTGCAGGGCGTCCTGTTATATTGGATGTTTTGCATTTTGAGTCGGATTGGATGACCTGGCTGAAAGAAATCGGTTTTACAGAGCAGCGTAATTTTATGCGGATGTTTCGGGGGACGAATCGTTTTAGTGGGGTGCCGGGGAATCAGTTTGCGATTATTGGGCCGGAGTTTGGTTAGGAGGGTTTTTTGTAAGAGAGACTTAGTAAGCACGCGCCAGCTCTGGAGGCAAAAAAGCCAGAGCTGCCACAGGTTTATTTCAAAAGGCAAATGGCCTTTTTGCCGGGCTGCCCCTCCCGATGAAAAACAGCTCCGGGTAAAATAAACCTTGCCGGAGGAGGTAGCTTCCGGCTATTCGTAATCTGAAATAGAACGCAATTCCATGCCGGAACTACCCCCGGAGGAAAGGGCTGAACTAGCCTATAATAAACAGGTATTGATTTCCAAAAACAAATTATTCTGCTCCAAAACCTTATATGGATAATTACAACCCTATATTTTAACCTTCCTTATTTCGAACTCAGGTTAAATTAATGACATCGGGCTTGACCCGAAAGCTCTCTCCCCCTCATACTTAAAATATTATTTCCAGCTTTATTTGGAATATTCATTCCAAATATTCACCTTTGCTTCGTGGATAAGAAAGAACAGATCATAAAAGCTGCGATGAAGCTTCTTACTGAACGTGGTGTTCAGGCAACACCCATGTCGGCGATTGCGAAAGCAGCCAATACCGGTATGGGTACGATTTACAATTATTTTGCTACCAAGGAAGAACTGATCAATGCAATTTATCTCTATATCAAGCGCTCGGAAGTCCCCCTGATAGCCAAAACAATAGATGCAGATTCTTCATTAAAAGCCAGTTTTTTCAGCTTTTATGGTGCTATGGTCGGTTTCTACTTCAGATTTCCGGAGAGTTTTGCATTTATGGACCAGTTTCATAGCTCACCAATTATTACAGAAGCTACCCGTGCTGCCGGTCAGCAGGATTTTCTTCCGGTAATTAGTCTGGTTCAGCAGGGACAGAAGGACGGAATTATTAAAGACATGGAGTTGGATGCTTTGCTGCATTTTCTGGCAGGTACCATTACCACTTATGTACGCTGGATGCAGGCTTCAGGTAAGGAAAATGATCCGATTTATCTCCAAAGGCAGATGCGCCTGGTTTGGGATGCGATTAAGGAATAAAAAAATTTAGCAGTTTTTGGAATGAATATTCAGTCCACTTAGAACGTAATATGAAGAAATTAAGAGTAATTATAACAGGTGCTACCGGAATGGTCGGCGAGGGGGTATTGCTTCACTGCCTGCAAAGTGATGAGGTATCGGAAGTGCTGATCATTAACCGCAAACCCCTTGAGCTAGCCCATCCTAAATTAAATGAGCTTTTGCTCACAGACTTTAATGGTCTGGCAGCGTATAGCAATAAGCTTGTAGATTTTGATGCCTGCTTTTATTGCGCAGGTGTGAGTTCTTTGGGTATGAATGAAGCGGATTATACCCGCATTACTTACGATACAACCCTGAATTTTGCAAAAGTACTGTTGAAGGTAAATCCCGACATGGTTTTTAATTTTATTACTGGTGTTCAAACCAAATCTGATGGCAGTCAGATGTGGCAGCGTGTAAAGGGCCGGACCGAAGATGCGCTGATGAGCCTTGGTTTTAAAGGGCAGTATAATTTCCGACCGGGTTTTATGAAACCGGTGCATGGTCAGAAAAATGTGCGCTGGTTCTTTAAACCACTCATTGCAATATTTCCCTATCTGCTGCCTAAACTGTCGCTTACCTTACATGAAGTAGGACAGGCGATGATTCATACTGTTACGAGAGGATATGGCAAGCAGGTACTTGAAATAAGTGATATTAAAATTCTGGCGAAATAAGCGACAGAATAACTGATAAATATGAAGCGATTATATAAATTTTTTAAATACTCTATGATTATTTTAATTTCTTTGACGGTTCTGTTGAGCCTTGTAACTATAATTTTCCTGCAACAACCGCAATTCGGTCAGGAAGCATCCGGCGAACGTCTGGAGCGTATTAAAAAATCAAAGCACTACCGGGATGGGGCCTTTAATAACCTGACTTATACACCCACTCTTACCGAAGGTTATTCGATGACCGGAGTGATGTATGATTTTCTGTTTAAGAAAAACCCAAGACAAAAACCGGAGAAGGCAATTCCTTCTGTTAAAACTGATTTGAAAGACTTACCTGCTGATAGTAATGTGGTGGTTTGGTTTGGACATTCTTCTTACTATATGCAGGTCGACGGGCTGAAGATATTGGTTGATCCGGTGTTCAGTGGTAATGCATCGCCTATACCTGGCACTACGAAAGCTTTTGAAGGTACCAATACCTATGGTGTGAATGATCTGCCTGAGATTGATTACCTCCTGATCAGTCATGATCACTATGATCATCTCGACTATTCCACAATTAAGGAACTTAAAGGGAAAGTTAAAAATGTAATCTGCGGTTTAGGTGTAGGGGCTTACTTTGAGCAGTGGGGGCATAAACCGGAGATCATATCAGAAAGGGACTGGAATGAAACGATTGAGATCAGTGATGGTATCATGATTCATACGCTCACTGCTCGTCATTTTAGCGGTCGTACTTTCAAACGTAACAACACGCTCTGGCTGGCTTATCTTATTGAGACACCTACTCAAAAGATTTTCATTGGCGGAGATGGTGGTTATGACAGCCATTTCGCTGAGATTGGGAAGCGCTTTGGTACAATCGATCTGGCTATACTTGAAAACGGACAGTACAATAAGGCCTGGCATGCCATTCACTGCCTCCCGGAAGAAGTAGTGCAGGCCGCTAAAGATCTTAATGCCAGGCGGGTAATGCCTGTGCACTCGGCTAAGTTCTCACTGGCATTACATAGCTGGGATGAACCGCTGAATGAAGTTTCACGACTCAGTAAACTGAATAATCTTCCGCTGGTTACGCCGGTAATCGGAGAAGTGGTTTGGATGAAAGATGAGGAGCAGGTTTTCAGGGAATGGTGGAGGAGAATTGAAACCCGATAACCGGGCTGGTAATTGATAGTTGACAATTGACAATTGATAGTTGACACCCGATAGCTACCCTATCGTGTGGACACATCTTATTATAAACATGTGTCTAAGTATCAAAATTCATTATTAAGCAGGGATTTAGGCGTTATGCTATGCCCCTTTGGAGGGGCTACGGGGAGGATCCACCCCCTTTATTCCCCCTAGCGGGGAACAAGGATGCCTAAACATGATGAAATAGAAAATGTGTCCACACGATAGGATAGCTACCGGGTTGACAATTAAGTTATTGAGTGGATATCTGATAGTCTTTGGGTTGACTGTCATCTCAAGGAAGGAGGGTAGGAAGTAGAGAATAGAACCCCGAATCAGTTCATTGTTTTGTTCCTGACTACAGCGATGGTTACTAAAAGCTGTCCGACATGCCGCATGGAATGTTCTGCCGCATGAAACAGCAATCCGATTACTGAGGAGGGAAGCCCTGCACGACCGATTCCCCTGTAGTCTGTTAATGTGGATTCATCTGTACTTCTTATCTGTTCAAGCGCCAGGTCGACTTGTTTATTGAAGCGCTCAAGCAGTTCCGAAGTCAGGTATCCGGTCGCCGAATGCGCAGCTTCTTCTTTTAACTGAGCGAACTGCAATTCAGAAAGACTTTCTCCACGGGCATAGGTAAATATCCTGTCAAGCACTCCGCTCAGATGCTGAAGATGAAAGCCTGCCGAGGCCATTCCCGCAGGTCGCTGCCAAAGTAATTCTTCCGGAAAATCCTCCATATACTCGTTTATCTCTTCTCTTGCCTGCAGCAGGGCATGGGCTACAGGTTGCAATAGGGGTGAGATGCCAGGTATCGGACCTCGCTGCCAGACTTCGGGTTGTTTAGACATTTTGCTTCGGGATTTATATGACTTTAATTTACGGGATTTCAAGATAAGTATGACTGTTTTATTGGCTGTGAGCAATGAGCTATGAGCTTGAGCAATGAGCTGTCAAGTTAGATGATATTGATTCAAGCTCATAGCCCATATCCGGTCGGGCTTTGCTTGATGAACATTGTATTTAGCTTGATGAACCCGGCCTGATGCTTGACAAACACCATTGCTTCAGGCCTGCATCATCAAAGTTAGCCCGCTTCAAGGGTTCTTCAAAGCCCATATTAAGTAAAAGGAACATTAGCAGGCTGATTCAAAATTTCCCCCAACAGAAATCTCCCTTAAACGAGTTAGCCCAGGTATTCTACATACTGATTTTCAGTTTCATATAGTTTTACAGAGTGCAAAAACACCCCATTATTTGCTTCAATCGGGAATTTAAGCTGATTAAATATTTCGATACATAATAATTCTGTGGTAGCCATTTTCCCCTGCATGAAGCTGACATCCAGGTTCAGGTTTTTATGGTCGAGCTTTTCGGTTACATGTTCCCTGATTATTCTTTTAAGTTTTTTCAGATCGATCAGGTAATTACCATCAGCAGATACTTCACCTTTTACAGTGACATAAAGATTATAATTATGACCATGCCAGTTTGAATTTGCACACTTCCCGAATACCTGTAAATTCTTCTCGGGGCTCCATTCGTCGCGGTACATTTTGTGTGCGGCATTAAAATGTTCCCGGCGTGTTACATATACTATCATTTAATAATAGAAACAGGTTTCTTATGTTCATCGATTGCTACGAACGTAAAGCTTCCATGTACGGCAAGCTCACGTCCTTCGGCATACATCTGCTCAATATAAATCTCCACATTAACCTTTAAACTGGTATTACCAACATGAGTAACGCGGCCAATCAGTTCTATTATTGTTCCTGCAGGAATAGACTTTTTAAAATCTATTTTATCACTGCTTACCGTTACCATAACCTGACGGCTAAAGCGGGTAGCGGTTATAAATGCTACTTCATCCATCAGGTGCATGGCAGTTCCTCCGAACAGGGTATCGTAGTGATTCGTGGTATTCGGAAATACCGCTTTGAAAATTCGTGTTTCTGAAGCTTCTATTTTTGCGTTCAAGTTCATTTTTTTATAGGTTATTGATATAAGTTATTGAGGGAGCAGGTCATCCCTGCTCCCTGCAAGTTTAAGATAAGGTTTCCTTAACTGCAATCCTCATTTGCTTGGCGGCCTCCACCATTTCGGTCAGCGCTTTTTTGGTTTCATCCCAGCCACGGGTTTTTAAACCGCAATCGGGGTTTACCCAAAGCTGCCTGTTAGGGATAACTGCCTGAGCTCTTTCCAGAAGATGGATCATTTCCTGCCTGTCAGGGACTCGTGGGGAGTGGATATCATAGACACCCGGACCAATATCATTCGGATACTTGAAATCAGCGAAAACATCCAGTAACTCCATCTGGGAGCGCGAAGTCTCTATTGTGATTACATCTGCATCCATATCGGCAATATTCTCAATGATATCATTGAACTCTGAATAACACATATGGGTATGAATTTGTGTGTCATCCTGCACACCGCTGGCAGAGATCCGGAAAGCCCTAACCGACCAATCGAGGTAATTGGCCCAATCTTCCTTCCTTAAGGGCAACCCTTCGCGAATAGCAGGTTCGTCAATTTGAATGATTTTGATGCCAGCCTTTTCGAGATCGCAGACTTCATCTCTTATCGCCAAAGCGATTTGGGTACAGGTTTCAGATCGTGGCTGATCATTGCGGACAAAGGACCATTGCAAGATTGTAACCGGTCCGGTTAGCATACCTTTCATCCATTTACTGGTCAGTGATTGTGCATATCCGGTCCATTTAACAGTCATTGCTTCTGGCCTGGATACATCCCCGTAAATGATAGGGGGCTTAACACAGCGACTGCCATAGCTTTGCACCCAGCCGTTTTGAGTAAAGCTGAATCCGGCCAGTTGCTCGCCGAAATATTCAACCATATCATTTCGTTCAAATTCACCATGTACTAAAACATCCAGGTCAGCATCTTCCTGCCATTTTACGGCTTTGGCAGTCTCTTTTTCAATAAGCTTGTTGTATTCGGATTCACTTAGTAAGCCTTTTTTAAATTGCGCTCTCCAGCTTCTTACTTCGGCAGTTTGCGGAAAGGAGCCAATGGTAGTGGTGGCAAACAAGGGAAGCTTAAGTAACTTCTGCTGCTGTTTTTTCCTTAGCGCAAATGGATTATTTCGGCTTGCATCTTTCAGGCTTAAGGTATTCACTCTTTGTTTTACAGTAGGATTATGAATCAAACTTGAATTTCTTCGGTTTTCATGAGCAGTCCGGTTTTCCTTTAACTGATCCAGATCGGCCTTTGCAGGGACTTCAGCAGATAAATTCTTAAGTAATACCAGCTCGTTTACTTTTTGTCTGGCAAATGATAACCACTGCTTTATTTCAGTACTTAAAACTTTCTCGTCTTTTTCATTATTCAGATCGCAGGGTGTGTGTATTAAGGAACAGGAGGGAGCTATCCAGACCCGGTCTGAGCCTAATTTATCCTGAGCTGTTTTGATAATACCCAGAGAATTATCGAAATCATTTTTCCAGATATTGCGGCCATCTACAATCCCTAAAGAAAGTATCGTCTTTTCGGAGATATGGTTCATCACTTCCTCAAGCTGCTGAGCACCCCGAACCAGGTCAATATGTAAAACATCCAACGGCAGGGAAGCAGATAATGCGGTATTATTCCCTAACCTTTCAAAGTAGCTTGCCAGCACAATTTTTAAATAGGGAAATTCCTTCCTGATTTGCTTATAGGTTTCCTGATAGAGCTGTTTCTCTTTTTCAGTCAGGTCGAGTGCCAGAAAAGGCTCATCAAACTGAATCCATTCCATTCCATAGCTTTTTAGCTTAGATATTATATCAAAATAAACCGGAAGCAGATTGTTAATCAGTTCTGTTTTTTGAAAACCGGCTTCTTTTTCTTTACCTAATAACAAATAAGAAATGGGGCCGATAAGTACAGGTTTTGTAAGAATCCCCAACTGTTTAGCCTCATAAAATTCGTCGATGATTTTAGTTGAGAACAGTTTGAACTGTTGATTTTTATAAAACTCAGGCACAAGATAATGGTAATTGGTATCGAACCATTTGGTCATTTCCATCGCAACAATATCGAGTCCGTTCTTCTGATAGCCTCTGGCCATTGCAAAATACAGATCAGGCATTTCGTTACCCTCCTGATTAATAACATCATGATACCTTTTCGGGATGGCCCCGAACATCAGGGAATGGTCCAGTACCTGATCATAAAAAGAAAAATCATTGGAAGGTACCAGATCAATTCCGGCTTCTTTTTGGATCTGCCAGTTTTCCTGGCGGATTTTCTTACCAACGGTCAGCAGACTTTTTAGTTCTGTTTTTCCTGTCCAATAGCTTTCACAGGCCTTCTTTAGTTCACGTTGGCTACCAATTCGCGGGTAGCCCAGATTTTGCGTTAACATTGCTTTTAAATTAAATGAATAGATTAGTTAAAAGCCCTTCAGACTAAACTTCGCAATGCAATACAATAAGAAAAAGGAAAGGGGGAATTCGAAAACAGGCTGAAGATGGAGCAGACTATGCCTCTTCAGCTACATAAACAAATCAAACCAGACCAGACTTCATACCGCGGAAGCATTGTCAATTTGGTATTAGGCAGGTCTCCTGACTTGTAACATTCTTGCCGTCCTTCCCATAGCCTATTATGGCATACAGTGGACATTTTTGGCAAAAACCTTTTGTGTTACTTACAGTTGCGCGACAGTTCGTGATTTTAACACGATTCCCTATTATTTACAGCTAAGTAAACCCATACCGCTTGATGAAGAAATAAAATAAAGAACTATACAGGTGTAAAGGTAGCTATAATCACGGAAGAACAGGAAGATAAAATGAGGCAGATTGCAGAACACTTTTTGCAGCATTCATAATCCCTTCCCCCTTCCCCCTCCCATTTCTATTTCTTACCCGATAGTATCCTATCGTGTGGACACATCTTTTATGTCGTCATGCTTAGGCGTCCTTGTCCCCCGC
>CAZGWG010000144.1:0-10094 GCA_964529165.1 uncultured Sphingobacterium sp. | reverse complement strand
TCGCCAGATCCGATACCTATCGGATGACAATGTATTATTTAAAAAATGGATTACGATCCTGACTTTCGTCAGGATCGTAATCCTTAACTTAATGACATTGAGCGCGCCTGTGGCGCGTGACTTTCTACCCTTCGTTAATGCTGAAAGCATACCCCGCCGAATTTGCTCATAAACGCAGTTTTAAGATAGCAAAATATTGCCCTGAGGTATCATCAAACCAGTAGGTTTCGGGTCTCAATTAATCAATACCATTTCTTCAAACAATCTTTCCAGCGTTTCAGCAGGGTCATCGCAAAAACCGGGATGAACTTTAGATGTCTGCAGGACAGTACTTCGGGTTGCTGTCAGCCATCTGAAACGGGAAGCAGGGTCGAGTTTAGCAATTGGTCCAGCTTCTTTTTTACCCATACTGATCTGGCAGAAGGCATTTAGATTTTCTTCAATCTCTAACAGGTCAGTTCCTGGAGAAAAGGCTTTTAATCTCTCCTCATCGAGCCGGAATTTTGCCTGAAGAAATTTCTTCGCGGAACAATAAAGAATAAGCCCCACATTCAAAAATTCCTCACGCTCCACCCTTGGTACAAGGCGGATGATGGCATACTCAAATAAGTATTTTTCTTGCATTCAGGGCTTCGTTTACAAAAATTTCTGATTTATTTATACGCCTTTCAAGAAAGCTGATATAAGCATTCCGGTGTTCTTCAGTACTTTGAAAAACAGTATCTTCCAGCCATTCATCGGGAATCATAGAAACAATTTCCCTGATTCGTTCTCCGCTTAACAACGTTTTAAATTGCTTATCAATAAGCTCAAGATCCGTTGCATGAGGCAATAAAACATGATCCTTAATCAGCAAGAATGGTTTTACCGCCTGCTCCTCCCAGTTCTGCCATGAATGATGGAAGTAAAGTGAAGCTCCATGATCAATAAGCCATAATTCTTTATGCCAGATGAGCATATTCGTATTACGGCAGGTACGATCCATATTCATCAGTAAAGCATCAAGCCATACGATTTTAGAGGCTAACTGATTATCAACACGATTTACCGCTGGATCATAAGTAATCGATCCTGAAAGATAATGCAAACCCAAATTTAGTCCAACGCTAAACTTAAGTAAGTCCTGAATTTCTTCATCTCCTTCAGTACGGCCGAAAGCTTCATCCAGGGTAGCAAATACCAGTTCAGGCACATTTAAGCCTAAAGTCCTGGCAATCTCCCCGCCAATAAGCTCGGCAATCAAGGCCCTGGGCCCTTGTCCGGCGCCCCGAAACTTGATCACATACAAAAACCCATCATCCGCCTCAGCAATTGCAGGCATAGAGCCTCCCTCCCGAAGCGGGGTAACATAACGGGTAACGTTTACTGACCTTAAGGCTGTTAACATCCTGCTAAATTCGGCTAATTTTTATAAGGGAACAATTTTTGATTTAATTTGATCAGAATCAAGAGGGAATCAGGTAGAGATTGAAACGGGAGTCTGATCTTAAAACAGCTTATCTGTCAAAAGCCTTTAGGTATTCAGCTCATTTTTCGCCTTTAGCTCTGCCTGATAAATAAACATGGTTAATTCCCGTGTATAATTATCCAGTGATCTGGCCGATTCTCTTATAAGCTCTGCCATCTCTACCGTTTCTTCCGGGGAATTCTTTAAAGTATCGAACAAACTTGTGAGACCTAAGATTTGTACTATTGGTTGTCTTAGTTCGTGAGAGAGCATATACATCATCTCCTGCAGCCCCCTGATATTCTCCTGCTGCGACTTATGAGCGTCTTTAAGTTCATTATTAGCCAGCAACAATTCGGCAGCACGCTTCTCTTTCTCTATATTCTGGAAAGCAAGTTCTTTGTTGGCTAGGATCAGTTCAGCAGCACGCTTTTCTTTCTCATTATTTTGAAATGCAAGCTCCTGATTCGCGATCAGCAACTCAGCAGCGCGCTTCTCTTTCTCCTTGTTTTGAAATGCAAGTTCCTGGTTCGCGATCAAGAGTTCAGTGGCACGTTTCTCCTTCTCGTTATTCTGAAATGCAAGTTCAGCAGCACGCTTCTCCCGCTCCGCATTCTGGAAAGCCAGTTCCTTATTAGCTGCAATAAGCTTATTACTAAGCTTCTCCTTTGCCCTGTACTGAACAAGGAGCTTTTTGTTGGCAAGAAGTAACTCAGCAGAAGTTTTATCCATCGTTCCGGATGCTAAGATTAAGATTCACTATTCAGGGATGACCCTATTTATTAAATATATAAATAATTACAGAAAATCTGTAATATCAAAGGTTCCCTCTAATCAGCCCTCCGAATCTTTACCCCCTTACCTGTTATACAGTGTTTACGATCCGCATTCTACTGACACCTATATTATTCCTTCACGCTCAAGCCGATAGCTACCGGGTCTCCATTCCCAATTCCCAATTATTCCCTACCTCACCTGCCCATTTCCCCTTACAATCCATTTCTCAGTAACCAGCTTCTCAAGTGCAAAAGGACCACGGGCATGTAATTTCTGTGTAGAGATTCCTATCTCCGCTCCAAGGCCAAACACACCTCCATCTGTAAAACGTGTGGAAGCATTGGTATACACAGCCGCTGCATCTACTTCATTCAGGAAGCGTTCACAATACTCCATATTGCTTGAAACTATGGCTTCAGAATGTTTGGAAGAAAATTTCCGGATATGCTTCATCGCCTCATCAAAGTTTTCAACTGTTTTTACAGAGCATTTAAAATCGAGAAACTCACGACCAAAATCTTCTTCAACAGCTTCTTTGAGATATGGATATTCAAGACCTTTTAAAATCAGGTATGATTCAGGATCAGCAAAAATTTCAACCTTGTAAGCCTCCAGTCCTGGTGCAAGCAAGTTAAGTAAAGGTTCAAGAATTTCTCTATCGGCAATGACGGTATCCAGTGAATTACATACTGAGGGACGTGTAACCTTCGCATTAATCACAATATTTGCTGCATTCTCCAGATTGGCCGATGCCTCCACATAGGTATGACACACTCCTGCTCCCGTCTCAATCACCGGAACTGAAGCATGCTCACGTACATAATCAATCAATTGTTGAGAACCCCTTGGAATTAAAATATCCACGTATTTCGTAGCTGTGAGTAATTCAGGCATAAATTTCCGATCGGCTGGAAGTAACTGCACAATACTTACATCCAGATCAAAGCCTGCCAGCACTTCCTGTATCAATGCCACAAGATAAGTATTGGTATAAAAAGCATCCGTCCCCCCCCTAAGGAGACATACATTACCCGATTGAATACATAAAGCAGCCACATCAACGGTCACATTTGGCCGCGACTCATAAATCACGCCGACAACGCCCAATGGAACTGTAACTTTCTGTACTAAAAGCCCATTATCAAGAATCTTCTCTGAAAGCAGACGATTGCTCGGATCAGGCAGCGCTGCTATATCTTCAACACTTTTAGCCAGATCTTCTATTCTTACAGCATTAAGCAATAGCCGGTCCTTTTTAGGATCAGTATCCGGCATCCGGTCGAGATCCAGTTTATTTTCGGCAAGAATGGTCACTATATTCGCCCTGAGCTTAGCAGCCAGTGCTCGGAGTATTTCTTCTTTCCTGTCATCACTTAAACGTTTCACAGCGATTGTCGCCTGTGAGGCTTGTTCAAGAAGAGATTGTATCGATTCCATGATTAAAAATTACAATAAAACAATATTATCGGCATGTGCCACTTCCAGGTTCCTGACTTTAGTATCGCTGGCGAGCATAGCCGAATCAATTTTTGATTTAGCAACAGCCACTACATTATTCTCTTCGTCAAGAATCTCAATAATCTCGCCATTTTCAAAATCATTCAGCACTGATTTAATTCCCACCGCCAGCAGACTATGCCTCTTTTGCAATGCCTTGCAGGCCCCTGAATCGATTTGAATACGCCCCCGCACCAGACTTCCACTGGCCAGCCATTTTTTACGGGCCGGCAAAGTGCTTTTCTGAGGCAGACATAAAGTGCCGGTCTTTCCATCCAATGCCTTCAAAATCCCATCTTCAGTTCTGATACCAAAGATCACCACACGAATCCCCATTTGGTTGGCCAGACGGGCAAAATTCAATTTAGAGGTCATGCCTCCCAGACCCGAAGCCGATTTTTCCTTATTTGCAAGTAAAAGAACCTTTTTGTCTGAAGTATCCAGTTCCGGAATTACCTGCCCGCTGCTATCCAACACTCCCGGTACCGATGTACTGAAGAGTATCTGAGAAGCGCCAAATCCTGCAGCGATCAGGGTTGCCAGTTCATCATTATCAGAGAATTTCAACTCCAGATTACTGACCACATCATTCTCATTTGCAATCGGTATGATATCACTGTTCCATAGCTCTTCGTATGTCCGCTTGAGCTGCAGAAACTGATCGCGGTTTGAAAAATGATGCCTCTCGCATAAACTTTGAGCAATGGCAATGCCATGAGCTGAAAAATATTTAGCGTAAGTATTCAATAAAAGCGGATTCCCAATCGAAGCTGCCGCTTTCTTTTCGTTCAAAGTGCCACCGTAATTTTTCAGGAATTTTTTGCCCGCAGCAACAGCGCCCGATGAAACAATCACCAGATTATAATCTTTATGTATCATTGCCACCTGACGGGCAATTTCTTCAATCACAGTCTCATCCAGCTCAGCCTTTGGGGTAGTGATTGATGCTGTGCCGAATTTTAGTACGAGTATAGGTTTTGCCAATGTAAATGTTGTATGCAGCGAATTTAAGAAAATTGTAGATTTTACCTTGCAAAGTAAATTGATAGTTGATAATTGACACCCGATAGCTATCGGGTTGACAATTAAGAAAAATCGGTATCAATTGTCAAAAATCATTTCCTATTCCCTATTCCCCATTCCCAATCCGCTCAACCAAAAACGGAGGATTTGCCCCTTTCTGGGATGCAACCCAGGCCCCTAAACGGCAAGCAAATTCAAGGGCTTCCCTCAATGGCTTATCTCTGCTGTAATTATGGATAAACCCGGCAAGAAAAGCATCCCCGGCTCCTACAGTATCTTTAGTATCCACGATAAACCCACTCTGATAAATTTCTTCATCGGCTGTCTTCAGAAATGCACCTTTAGAGCCCCGGGTGATACAAAGCATTTTGAGGGAATATTTTTTGAAAACAAGGTCTGCTGCCAATGGCAAGTCCTCAGAATCCATTCCATGCCATGCAGAAATTTGAAAAAGCTCCTCATGATTCATTTTAACAATATCTGATCTGATGAGCAATTGTTCAATAACGGACTGATCAATAAACGGAGGCCGGAAATTAACATCAAAGACCTTGATTGATCCACTATCCAATAAAGAAATCAGTGTTTCAAAAGAGGTTTTATTACGGCAGGAAAGACTTCCATAAACCAGAATATCAAATTGAGGAATTGTCTCAGGTTTATGAATATAGTCCCATGCTGAAGGAAAAACGATTTCATAACTTGCGTCTTTCGTTTCAGATAGATGCACATTGACTTGCCCTGTTGGATAATTGCTCTGCTGAACATATTTAGTTGAAAGACCATTTTCATGCAGGTATTCTAGCAGCTTTTCTCCCAATTTATCCTTTCCGCAACTACTTATGATATAAACGTCAGATCCCAGTTTTTTTAATCCGATAGCCACATTCAATGGCGCTCCGCCCGGCACTGCTCCATCAGGAAAAACATCCCATAACATCTCGCCATAACATAGGATTCTATTCTTCATGCCAGTATTTGATGCATATAATTTCAGATAAAAAATAGTAAAAAATGAATCGCTAATAAAATCGAATAAACTCATATTGAATATAGCAGATAATCTTTAAAATCAAGGGCCTATATTTTATTGAGAGCTTTCCAGCCAGAACGGCCTGGCCCCCTCTCATCCTTGCCACCCTCTATAGCCGGGTGGGCCAATTGTTATTCACCAGTTTTTATTGTTTTTAAAGGTGTTCATGCTTTCACCGCTTAAAGGCGGCTCAGGTTTGTGGGCCAAAAGAAACAAAAGCCTTCTTCAATCCCTAGGTACCTTGGTCACAAGCCCCTGCGCATCAAAAAAAGTGATCGCTGCTTTTGGGGGACAGCGGTATATGAAAGGATTCAGGTTATGATCCCAAAATCTGATGCTCGGATGTGCAATTTGAATGAATCTGCTGCTTTTTTTTGATTTTGCTGGCACTGGGGATTGAATCGTCCTTCGGATCATTTAATGCGATATGAACGGTGGTTGGGATAGTGCTTTGGGTTAGAACCGTGATTGCAGGGACCGGCATTCCCGGATTTGGCAGGGAAGGCAGACTAAAGTTAAAATTAGACCCTAATTTTTATTTTATCGGACACTATTGATGCTCAACATCAGTAAATCAAAGTCACCACCCCCGAAACCACCTGTCTGCCCGATCTGACTGAGATCTTATAATAATAAGTCCCCTGCGGTAATTTCGCACCCTGATGATGCCCATCCCATGGCGTAGTATATCCGCTGCTGCTGAATACCATTCGCCCGTATCGATTATATATTTGCACCATTGCCGTTTTATCCGATTCCAATCCGCTAAGGATCCACTGATCATTGATTCCATCCCCATTCGGGGTAAAAGAATTTGAATTGACGCTGAAGACATCTGGAAAAATCGTAAATTCCCTGAAAATACTTATAGGATTATAATTCGCATTCCCCTTCTGTATAGCTTCAACCCTGACTGTTCCCGGCTTTTTAATCTTTATACGATTCGCATTTACAATTTCTGCGATCAAATTATCACTGCTGATAAAACTGAGCGTTAATCCTGAATTAGCGCTTGCATTAATCTGGAACTCAGGATCCGATTCCATTTTATTCGGGATCGGGTCAAAGCTTATAATCTGATCGGCTTTGCTGATTAGAAAAATTCCCGACTTATAATTAATGGTATAATTTGCAGCCTTGGCATCGCTAACAACAATAGGATAGGTTCCCGGAGCAGAGGTCGATATTGCTGTAGTACTTACATTGGCCTTACTTAAAAGAACCGTTTCATTCTCACCCTTAATAAAACCGGTATACTCAACAGTCAGTTCCGGGTTTGCTGCCCCATAAACCCGGCTTTGATCTTTTGCCCTGATGATCAAATCTTTGGGTTTCACAGTTAGTAAACGGGAGGCAGTGATGGCATTATTGGAAGCTTTTGAAGCAGTAATCAGACTAGTTCCGACACCTGTAATCCTAATCTGTCCGGATGCACTAATTATTGCTACTTTGGGCTCAGCACTTTTATAAACCATCGCAGCTCCGGCATCAGCACTAAAAACTGTTGGTGTAAAGTCATCATCCCCATACTGCTTTTCAGGAATAAGCGAGAACGTGAGGCTTTCCTGTGAAGAAGATGAAACTACGAGTAAATTAAAGCTTTCTGAATTAGTACAACCCTGTTCATTACTCAATGTGTAGGTAATCATTGCGGCGCCTTCGGCAATACCACTCACTTCTCCGTTTACCGGATTCACCTTTGCTATCTCAGGCGCATTGCTGGTCCATACACCAGCCGAAGTTGCCGTTGAAGTTGAAAGCGTGGTATTTGATCCTACTGCTACGGTTCCAGAGCCCGTAATCGGAGAAATTTTAGGTGGTTCAGGGATGACCAGCGTAAAGATAGTTCCGGTACTGCTTTCTCCCGTTATACTGTTGTGTACTATTAAGGTGCCATTATAAACATCATCAGCAAGAGTGGCGGGCATACTGATCTCAAATGAGCCCGAAGGAAGAACCCGATCGCTCACATTCGTCAAACCTCCCTTAAGACCATTCTGATCCCAGATAATACTGTATAAATTGGGGAAACCTTCCGTTTTATCATACAGAAAAAAAGTTTTCGTTGTTCCTTTACAAAATTTTGAGCTGTAATTTTGAAGTGAAATTGAGATTTGCGGACCTGGAAAAAAAATCCATGAAGCGCCCATGCTCTCATTATCTAGATTGCCTCCTATTATGGCAGTACTTCCATCGGCACTCAATGCCAATGATTGACCCTGATTGGCGATACCTATATTTGAAATGCCTGTTAATTTGGGGCCCCGTTGTAACCAAGAACTATTCGTCCAGGTAAATACCCAGGCAGCACCATTACTCCAATTATCTAACTTTGCACCCAATAAAACTGAATTCCCATCGGCACTCATAGCTACAGACCAGCCTTGTTCGGTATTATTCGGGCTATTTTCACCAAATATTTTATTGCCTTTCTGAATCCATTCTGTTCCATCATTTTGAAAGACCCAGGCAGCTCCCCGTGCATTATCGGCCAACGGGGATCCGGTAATGGCACTGCTTCCATCAGCATTTAAAGCAACCGAAAAGCCCAGATATTTCGGATATAAACCTTCTACAGCTAATTTTTTAGGCTTCCTGTTCCATTCAGTTCCACTTTTGAAAAACAAAAAGGCAGCACCCTGACGATTATTATCGAGAGGTGCACCCACAATAGCCGTATTCCCATCAGCACTCAAGCCTACAGAATTACCCTGCAAACCATCAATGCTACTCTCATCAAATAACTTCTCACCTTGCTGTGTCCATGAATTGCCATTGCGACTAAAGATCCAGGCGGCACCACGAGGATGAGCATCCTTGGGCGCACCCAGAATAACAGTATTCCCATCGGCACTCATCCCCACTGAATACCCCATATTTACAGGCGCGTTGGAATTATCGTATCCGGTTCCAGTCAGTTTAGTCCCCTGTTGAGTCCATACATCATATTTTCTGACAAAAATCCAGGCAGCGCCCATGCCTCCATTATCAAGACTTCCGCCTACAATAACGGTATTGCCATCGGCACTGATTCCCACGGCTCCGCCTTGTTGTGCAGGCCCAATAGCGTCGTTTCCAAGCATTTTAGAACCTTGCTGTTTCCAGACATTTTTATCATCCCTAACGTAAATCCATGCCGCACCCTGTTGATTGTTATCATTTGGAGCTCCTACAATTGCCGTATTGCCGTCGGCACTGATAGCTACCGATTTCCCGGAACCAGCCAGACCGCTATTACCCTGCCCAACCAGTTTATCACCTTGCTGGGTATTGGGGAATGGACTTGCCCTTACACTAAAATTTCCTGAACTGTTAGCCATGCCTGCAGTTGAGCTTACTGAAACTATGCCACTTTCTGTACCGGGCATTACAAAAGCGGTAATAGAACTCGTTGACAAAGAAACAATTAAGGCTGATTTCCCATTTATACTAACATTATTTACTTTATCCAGCGAAGATCCTTGAATAGTTAGCAAGGTTCCTACAGAACCCGATTGGGGAAAGAAGGATGTGATAAGCGGCGATTGGGCTTTTAAATCAGTAAAATACAATAAGGTCAGTATTAAGACCAGATTTGTGATTTTATACCTCATTTTCTAATTATAAGCGTTTCGGTATATACGTGCCCCACCTACCTGAGGGTTTGCAAAGTTCTCAGCTTTATTTTAAATATGTAGATTTTTAAGCAGATATACAAGGTGATAAGCCCGGCCCCAAATAATCACACTGCCAATTTGTAAGCCAATATTCTGTTTTGTACCTTTAAATTTAATTCAAAATCAAAACTATGAGACTAATATTATTTTTGGGAGTACTCTTCCTGGCAGCCTGCGGAGGTTCAAGCGATAAGAAAACAACAGAACAGGCAGATTCTGCCAAAGCCCCTGAGCTGGTTCTTAAATGGGAAAGCGACAGTTCGCTTAAGGTTCCCGAATCAGTACTTTTTGATAAAGCCGCACAGGTTTTATATGTGAGTAATATTGATGGGAAAAATGCATGGGAAGCTGATGGAAAAGGTTCGATTGGCAAAGTTGGTCTGGATGGCAAAGTAATCGCGGCCGAATGGGTAAGCGGTTTGCAGGGACCAAAAGGTATGGGCATGTTCAATGGCAAATTATATGTTGCTGATCTGGGCAATATCGTTGTGATCGATATTGCAGGTGGTAAGATCGAAAAATCTATTCCGATTGAAGGTGCTACCGGTCTGAATGATATCAGCATCGACCCCAACGGAGTGATTTATGTCACCGAAATGCTGAGCAAAAAACTATATAAAGTAGAGAATGAGAAAGCCGAACTCGTTCTGGAAAATCTAAA
>CAZGWG010000143.1:0-10112 GCA_964529165.1 uncultured Sphingobacterium sp. | reverse complement strand
TGGATGATTTAACGGTAATCCACCCCCTAACCCCCGCCAGCGGGGGACAGCGTGATGCCTAACGAAATTTGCCTTGTCCTAAAATAGGTTTACACAAACAAATAAACTTATAGATCGAAAAATATAAAGATTTTTGAATAGTTTAACCAATAGTAGATGTGTCCACACGAAAGGATAGCTATCGGGTCGGAAATTTCATACTTGCGAATTTGCTTAGGCGAAAGCACGGCGAATACGTCAGGCTAGAGTTTCCAGCGATTACTAAAATTGATTCTTTAGCACAACATTACTTCTTAGACTTATCAGATGACCCCAATTCATCAGAAGAGCTTTATGGCTGTTGTACAGTTTTAGCCCAGCGCCTCCGGATTGTCAATTAACGTGGAGTCTTCAGGACTCCACACTGCACTGTCAGTATTAATGAGGAATCCCCTCAACCAAAACCTCATTTCCTGCCTTATCAAAATAAGTACAGCTCATTTTATCCATACAAACCTCCCATTTTTCGATGCCTGATGCTGCGCACATATTGATGAAGGTCAGGTAGTCTGTTTTACCCTGCTGATGCTCCTTCAGGTCGGCTTTAAATTTCTCAGTATCCACCGAAGCTGCAATAGCCAGGGACTCATATTTTGAAGGCACCTTCACCGTATAATCCCCCGAAACATGATAGTCTATATGTCCGTCTATAACATAGGATTCATAATGAGTGATACCCATGGCCTTAATTTCCCGGATGTAGGCCGGGAAGTCGGCTCCCGATTTTACCTTGCTGTGAGCAGCCTTAATCTGATCTGTTGTAACCATTGCTTCTTGATTTTTTGTTAAACGATTCATTGAACTTTTTGCAATCCTGATGTGCGGAACCAGCCGGCTTAGCATAAGGATTACCATTCAAATTTGCGTTGCTAAAATTTCCTGCGATTGTAAAAAATCGTTTATCTACAAAAAGCGTTTGAATTGCTCGGGGGTATCGCCGGTAAACTGTTTGAAATCTTTGATGAAGTGGGCCTGGTCAAAGAAATTGTTTTCGTAGCAGATTTCCATCAGGGACTTTACTTCGTTTAAATTATTGAGAACCGTATTGAAACGTATTATTGAGGCAAACTTTTTAGGACTTGTACCTACCACTTTACGAAATCGTTTTTCTAAAGGGCTCTGGCTGATAAACAGTTTCTCATTGAGCTCCCTGATCCGGATATTTCCTCCGCTCTCATAGATGAGCCTGACTGCTTCAAGAATGAGCTTATCGGTTTGAATAGCTTTGAGTTGGGACAATAAAAACTGCTCAAGGATTTTTATCCGCTGTTTATCTTTGATTGCAAGAGCCAGTTTTTCCTGCACTTCATTAAGCCTGTTCCTCTCAAAAATATCTTCCAGTGAAAGGCTCAGATTAAACAATTCGTTAACCGGATGTGAAGCAAAATGAGCGAATCCGGTTGCTGTGAAGTAAACCAGAATAGTCCCGATACCGGCAGAACTTTTAAATACTTTAAAACTGTCCGAAATCCCTGTTATTCCTGCCGGAGCCAGCTTATTTAAGGCATTATCCCTGATGGATGAGAGCTGTCCCCGGTATTGAATACCTATCACTAATCCCGAAGACGGAAATACCTTATATTCATTTTCCAGTTCATTCTCTGATACGACAAAGTATTTGATATAAGGTTTCAGCGAATCGGCGGGCAAATACTTATCGAATTTCATTTTATGCCTCTTTGCAGGGATTCCTAAAAATACTGAAATTATTTCAAC
This sequence comes from uncultured Sphingobacterium sp., assembly GCA_964529165.1. GTDB lineage: Bacteria > Bacteroidota > Bacteroidia > Sphingobacteriales > Sphingobacteriaceae > Daejeonella. The sequence continues at coordinate 8,357 of CAZGWG010000143.1, read as the reverse complement.
TTATTCATCCTGAGAAAAGGCTCCAGAACCCAGGATATCAGCTTTTTTTTCACTGGCCTGATTATTGGACTAAACTATCCAATCCCAATTAGAGCATACTGGTTAATGTTAATTATTTAAATTATTTTAATAAGCAATCTGATCGACGATGATCTGGAAGTGCTATGCTTAAACTCAATTCAAACAGTAAAGACTTTATCCGGCAACATTCCAATATATTTCAACGTATGACTGACGATTCAAATTTCTAAGAAGTTCTCTGGCTTTTGCCACCCATCTTAAAATTTAAAATAAAAACAATCCCATGAATATAATAGCCAGATATCTTAATCAGGTCACACGAAATTGCACCAATCCTTCCGATAGCGAAGAAGATTTGATTTTTTGGCGCAACAAGCTCTTTTCGACCACCATCATATACCTTTTACCCTTGTCCCTTATTGCATTGGTACCGGGCATTTACTGGAGTATAAAGATTAACATGCATGCTATTGCTGTAATAGATGTATTAACCGTTAGCTGCATTATAATAGTGGGATTTGTACCGCGCATCAATCTAATTTTCCGTAAAATACTATTTATCACCTGTGGCTATATTTTCAGCATCATTATCTTGTATTATGTGGGATTTAATGGGCCAGGGCTAATCTATTTACTTACTGCCTGTATTTTCAGTATCCTGATCTTCGCTACTAAATATGTCTACTGGTCCGCCTGGCTGAATACATTTATATGTGCGGTCTTCGCGCTCCTGATAAGATTCAATATGATGCCGGAAGGAGACATCCGTAATCATAATACCGGTGAATGGATTGCAGTTTCAACAAATCTGATTTTCCTGAGTTTTTTATGTGCTGCTTTGATCCCCCGCTTATTTAAGGGTTTACAAAAAACCATTGAGAAAGAGATTAAATGGAAAAACGAACTCGAAGCTGAGAAGAAAGCCATGTATGAAATATCCTCGGCTTTGCAACAGGCTCTTAACGAGAATAACAAAACAATGGACTACTCACTGGATATGATCTGTGCTGTTGACGCCAAGGGTGTGTTCATTAGGGTTAGTGCAGCCTGCGAAGAGTTGCTGGGCTATAGAGCAGATGAACTGATTGGTAAACCTACCATAGACTTTGTTTATCCTGAAGACCGCCTTAAAACCCAAAAAACTGCTGATAATGTTCTGGCGGGTATAAATGCAGTGAATTTTGAAAACAGGTATGTTCATAAAAATGGCTCATTGGTACCCATTTCATGGTCTGTCCGCTGGGATGAAAAAGACCAGATCAGATATGCGGTTGCCAGAGATATAACTGAAAAGAAGAAGCTCGAAAATGCATTAGAAGTTGAAAGGCAACGGTTTTATAATTTATTTCTTGAAGCCCCGGTTTGTATTGGAGTTGTGAGTGGCCCGAATCATATTTACGAAGTAGTTAACCCCCTTTATTTAGAACTGATTGGGGTGAATGACATCATTGGTAAATCTGTAGACGAGGTTTTGCCGACTGCCGTAAATCAGGGTTTCATAAGTATACTTGATACGGTTTACAAAACAGGTGAAACCTTCTCTGCTAATGAGATGCTCATCAAACTGGAAATCGATGGAAAACTTACAGACAAATACCTGAATTTTAGTTACCAGGCACACCGGGATCATAACCAGGAAGTTGACAGCATTTTCTTTTTTGCTGTCGATGTCACTGAACAGGTGCTATCCCGCAAGCGTATTGAAGTGAGTGAAATACGACTTAAAGAATCTCAGAGTATAGCCCATCTGGGTAGCTGGGAGATTGATATGCCAGATCAAACCCATTCATGGTCTGACGAATTGTATAAATTGCTGGGAGTGGAAAGAGGTGAAGTAATTCCTTCGAAAGAAGTATTTCTATCCTTTATTCATCCCGATGATTTGGCTTATGTAACTAATGAAATGGAAAATACACTATTATCTCCGAGCGATTCCTCTTTTGATTTCCGGTTCATAACCAGAGGAGGTATAACCAGGTATGGCAGTAGTGTAAAAATATTAGAGTTTGACAGTAATCACAAACCTGTCCGAATTTATGGAATCCTTCAGGATGTAACTGAACGAAAGGAAGTGGAACAACAGCTCCGAAACAGTGAGTCATTTAACCGGGGGGTACTGGATTCGCTAAACTCCAACATTGCTGTAATTAATTTTAACGGGGAACTGGTAGCTGTTAATGAATCATGGAAAACCTTTGGCCTTCAGAATGGTTCAGGTACTTTGATGGGTATCGGCGTTGGAAGCAATTATTTTGAAGTTTGTTCTAAAGCCGAGCAGGATGGTGAAGAATATGCCGGACTGGTACTCAAGGGAATAAAAGATGTCATGAATGATAAGAAAGATATTTTCTATCTCGAATATCCATGCCACTCTCCTCAGGAAAAACGCTGGTTTGGGATTCGTGTCATGAAGTTTGAAGGTAATCAGTCATTGGTGGTTGTGTCTCATCAGGATATTACAGAACGTAAGTTTGCAGAATTCGAACGAAGCAGAGTTGCCAAAGACCTGATCCGGCGAAATAAAGACCTGGAACAATTCACCTATATCGTTTCACATAATCTGAGAGCCCCTGTAGCTAATATCCTTGGCCTTATCAACATAGGTAACACCCCCAATTTAAGCCCGGAAGAACGGCAGGAATTAAATCAGGGATTACTTGAATCTGTTTATAAGCTGGACGACACGGTAAAAGATCTTAATCAGATTTTACAGGTCAGGAGTACAATGAATGAAGGAAACGAACTCGTAGAATTTTCTCAGTTGGTAGAAGATATCAAGATCAGCATCAAAAACTTATTCGATCAGGATGTGATAAAAATAACCTACGACTTTTCAGAAATAAACACCTTCTCCACCTTAAAAAGCTATATCCATAGCATCTTTTATAATCTTATTACTAACAGTATTAAATACCGGCAGCCTCAGATTCCCTGTCATATTAAGATTAAAAGTCATTTGAAGGACAAGAAACTCCGTTTAATTTTCACTGACAATGGTTTGGGAATCGATCTCGAAAAAGAAGGTGATCAGATCTTTGGCTTATACAAAAGATTCCACCCCCAGGTAGATGGCAAAGGGCTGGGATTGTTCATGGTGAAAGCCCAGGTTGAGAAACTGAATGGCAAAATAAGTGTCAGGAGTGAGATTAATAAAGGAACTGAGTTTGAAATATCGTTTGACTTGGAATAAATAGAGGACGCTTATCAATTATCGAACTATCCCTTTGACTGTACGGGATTGCATTTAATAATAGAAATGCTGCATTTAAACTGTATAATGGCAAATTATTTATACTGGAAAAGAAAACCTGGTAAGCGATAGAAATGCTACTCACAGTAAAGCGGGTATCACTTGCCGAGAAGCAATAAACTCTGCTTACAAGCATTACTGAAAGAATCCGGACCCTCCCAAGCTCCTGTTAAAACAAAAAAACCTCCTCAAATAATTTTGAGAAGGTATTTCTTGTAATTTTTGGGTTAATTACTTTTTAACTGAATCAACAGCAGCAGCAGCAGCCGAATCAACAGTATCAATTTGAGCTTCTAAAGAATCAGTCATTACTTCTGCAGTAGAATCAATTGTGTCTGTAGCAGCTTCTTCAGTTTTATTTGAGTTACAAGCAGCAACTGAAAGAGAGATAGCTAAAGCTAAGAAACCGAATTTGAATAAATTTTTCATGGTCTGGGTGTTTAATATGTGTTTAAGTTATAGCTATTAATACTGGTTTTCTAAAAAAGTAACCCAAGAAGAATTTTTTTTTTATAAGTTGGGGGATGGGCTGTGGGCGATGGGAGTTGAGCGAGGGGAGTTGAAACGGGGTGTCTTAACTGAAAAGAAAATTTAAGGGATCATTTGAAGAGGATGGTTATTCTGGGCGGGCATTGGTGTGGGCGATTATTCTACAAAGCTACCCCGCTAGCGCAGGTGTGCTGCATGTGCTTCTTAATAACTCCTGGTACGCGCGGCACGCACGCAGCAAGGGCACTAAGCTTCCGGCCCGGCAATTCTCACCAGAGAAAATTCAGACTAAAAATTATGATCTCTTGCTAATTTAATTCGGTTACCCGTCAGATCAGAATCCCTGAATTATTTTGCGATTTCAGGCCAAAATAAAGCCATCTGAAATAAGATCTCAGGACTGACAATTATTGTATTCAGCTTGGGTGCAAAAATAAAGCAGAGGCCTTTATTTTGGCCTGAAAATAAAAATATGCGTTTCCAGCGAGTTTCTTCGGGAAAGTTTAACTTTTGTTCGAAAAATTCGCTAAAAACGCGTTTTTTCTTCGTACTTCTTCGGGAAAATCGACAATTTATTCGGGTTCGCTTCGGGTGCGCTTCGACTGCTGTTCGACTCATCTTCGAGACAAAATCGAGACAGATTCCAGACAGATTCAGAGCAGATTCCAGACTTGTTCTGAAGTGGTTTGAGTGGCGTTCGACGGCAGACGAACAAATGTCGAACAAATGTCGAAGGACTCTCATAAAACTCCCGGAGAGTTACCGGACCAGGTAATGATTTGTCACGATTTTGGTATCCCTCAGTCTGGCAGGAGACTGCAATAAAAGTCAAGCACTACCCGAAAATTTCGTTTTAGTTAAATAACAAAATGAACCCGCTACCCTGCTAGTGCGCGCGTGTCGCGTGTGCTTTTTATTAATTCATGATACGCGCGGCACGCGCGCACCAGCAGGGGAGTCTTCTGACTCCTCTCAGAAGAAAATAACACTTCTTCATATTTAAATACAAAATATGCTAATTGGTAATAATGAATAACCTGATTATTTAAATTGTTAGCGAGTCTGAAGACTCTTGTTCATTTAATAATCCGTAGAGTGCTGAGCTAAACTACGGACAAATGAGCTAACAGAAAAGATGGTTTACTAAATCATTCGAGCTGTGCTGGCAGATTCCGGCCTTGAGCCGTATTCTCCTTTCTCCCACCAATCGACTGTCATGGCGGGCTTGACCCGCCACCTACACAATCTCTGTCCGTAAGTTTCCTGCGTTTACCAAAATCAATCTTTCAACTCAACATCAATCAGCTGTTGTACCCCCTATCCTTTAATTACCCCCGGATCTCCCTCCTCATAAACAGGTAATAAGCAAGGGCAAAGCAGGCTATTGTTGATGCCAGTAAACCGCTTACCTGGGGCCAGACAATCATTAAACTTTCTTTAAAAGGGAGCGGCGAAGGGATGGCTCCGGCCATTTGTTCCATAGTAATCGGACCGAGACTGCGCACAGATGGCATCAGCAGAGTGGTGATTGCATCGGTATACAACTGGTTCGGGGCAATGCGCGACAGGGTTAAAATAAGTTCATTGTAATAGATCACCTGAGCCTGAGAGAGAAAATTCGGGTCAGGAACAATGGATTTTACTAGCAGATTAATCACAATCTGGTAGAATATGGTAAAGAATAACCATATACCAATTGCGACCAGGGCCGAAGTTGCTGCTTGTTTAAAACGGACTGACAGGGTGATCGACAGACTTAACCAGAACGCGACATAGGCGATGGTTAACGCGATAAAGCCTAAGATCCGGAGGAATTCCTGCGGTTCTATGCGTACACCGGTTAAAATCAGTCCGCCGCCTATCATCAGCAGGGCCAGGGCGACAAACAGGCTGCTGACAATCACCATCGCACTTGCAAATTTTGCCAGCAAGAGATTATCCCGGTACAGGGGCTGAGCCATTAAACGGATTAATGTGCCGTTATTTTGTTCTGAATTTACCGCATCAAATCCTAAACTGATGCCCAGCAATGGTGCCAGGAAGCTCAGAAAAACATGGAAGGGCGGAATAGAATTATCGGTGGTAGTAAGTAGCTTAAGATATAAAAATATACGGTCCGGATCATTCGTATTGCCTACTGCCGGTTTGATATTCGACAGGGAAACATACATGGAGGCAATAAAGGTCAGCACAATCAGGGCAATAAGAATTGCAAAGCGCCAACTGCGGATATGATCAGCAATTTCCTTGTGCACCATCACGCCAAAAGGTCTCCGGTTAGCAGGTTGACTTTTCATGATTTTGTATGGTTAATGCTATTGGATTCAAAATACTTTTGATAGATCTCATCCAGTCCGTAGCTTTTCTGCTGTACCCCCAGAATATCATATCCCTTTTCAACTAAAAAGCGAACCAGGGGGGCGGTAAACTCCCGACTGCATGTAAATTCTATTTCCTGATCATGGATCATGATTTTCTGAAGGGCATCGAATTGCTTTAATTCGGCTTCAAGCGGCCAGGGCTGCGGAACAGATTGCGCGAAATTGATAGTGGTGACGAATGCATCAGTACCAAATAAACTTTTCGAGAGCGTATCAATATTCCCTTGTGCGAGTAATTTCCCATTGACGAAAATCCCTACCCGATCACAAACCTGTTGGACCTGGTGCAGATGATGCGAAGAAAGGAGAACGGTTAGTCCCTGCTGTTTACTCAACTGTTTGATCAATGCGAGAAAATCCCTTACCCCGGCAGGATCAATACCCAGGGTTGGCTCATCCAGAATAATCACTTCCGGTTCTTTAATCAGCACATCAGCCAGACCAAGGCGCTGCTTCATCCCTCTGGAGAAGGTGGAAGTTTTTTTATGCATCGCATCCTTCAGACCCAGCAGTTCCAGCAGCTCGATCGCACGTGCTTTAACCCTGGTCTCGGCCAGACCATTCAGCCGGCCTATGTAAACCAGGTTTTCGAGTGCCGACATCTGGTCATAGAAGCCCAGGCTATCTGGCATATATCCCACTTTTTTCTTAACGGCAATCGGGTTATTCGTTGCGTTATATCCGCAAACCCAGGCAGTACCGCTGCTTGGCTCGGTAAGCCCAAGCATCATTAATATGCTGGTCGTTTTTCCGGCCCCGTTCGGACCAAGCAAGCCGAAGATTTCAGCCTTATGGATATCAAGATTCAGATCATCGACCGCTTTAAGGGAACCATAGTGTTTGGTTAAACCCTTGAGGCTTATGATAGGACTACTCATACCGATATTTATCTTCTGCCGTATTTTCGAATCAGGTAATACACTAAGCCTATGGAAAGCAGGATGACTAAAACCCCTATCCAGCCCGCAAGCAGGGAAGTTTTAACGATCAGCCTGAAAGCGGCCGCAGCATTCGTATTCGTATTTGCTGCTGTAAAAGTAGCCGCATAATCTCCGGCAATAGTCTTGTCGGGAACCTTTAACGCAGCGCTCACTTCAATTGATTTTCCCGGCTCCAGTTGTTTGATCTTTGCCGGTTCAAAAGATGCTTCCCAGCCGGAAGGCATTTGGGAGGTCATCTCCACATCGTTTAAGGGAAGTGTGCCGGTATTTTTCAGAATTAAATTCAATTTCTTCTGGCTGCCTGAAGTTACTTCCTCACTTAACCTTCCGCTTGGGGTACTCAGGCTTAAGCCATAAGAGCCTTTTACCACCGCCTCAATTGTTGTTGATAAGGTTTCGGAAGTGGAGATGGCCTTAAGCGGAATGATATACTTTTTTGGAGCGGCCGTGGCGGTTGTATTAATCTCAATCGCAATGTCCTGCACTTTACCGGCGTCCAGGCTAAGCGAACCCACCTGGCTGCCCTCCACCCGGTAGGTGATTATCCAGCCTGCCGGTAAATCTGCATTCAATTCGTAAACACGATTCTCTGCCGAAGCATTATAAAGACTGGTAGTATACCTGAAGGTTTCGTTAGCCGCAGCTTCAATATTCATGAGCTTGGCCGTAAAACTTGATTTACCACCTTTCCTGACCGCGGTTGGCTGAGCCTGTAAAACCGGACTTGAAACAAGCAATAATAAGAGAATTGTCAATTTGCGCAATGCGCTGAAACGGGTAGGTAATAATTGGGATAACATAATCTAACTACTAAAATTTTAAATAATAGCCTTCAAAAAATGTCTGAATTGAATGTTTTTTGTTTTTCTAAAATGATGGTTCAAATAAAAAAAGGCTGACAAAAATTTCAAATAGTTTTAACATTTTTTAACAAATTAAAGGATTGGGGGGATGGAATGGGCTTGCGGGGATTGGGAATTTTGAATTGGGCGGGTGGAGGTCTCCTTTATCTGATCATTCTAATTGTAAACGAGGATTAAGGCTGTTGAACATTTAATAATCCTTAGCGTACTGCACTAACGCTACAGATGGGGAAAATCCAGCAATTGCGAAAATGCGGTGTTAGGCGAAATTTATTAGATACGGGCAAATTAATTTAAAAGTATGGTAATAGAAAACAGAGATAAGAATTGAACTCAAATTACCAACTGTCCGTAGAGTTAGCGCAGCGCCTCTACGGATTGTCCAATGATTAGGAGTCTTCTGACTCCTAAT
>CAZGWG010000142.1:0-10145 GCA_964529165.1 uncultured Sphingobacterium sp. | reverse complement strand
TGAGCATTGTGCAGCTATATGCACAGAATAAGAAGTCCCTTGATAAAGTCGCTGCAGTAGTTGGAAGTTCAATTATTTTGCAATCAGAAATTGAGTTACAATATTCACAATATCTAGCTCAGGGAAATCCGCCAAATCCTGATGTAAAGTGCAGTATTCTTCAGGGATTGCTCTCACAAAAAATTCTTGGTCAGCAGGCGATTATCGATTCAGTTACAGTAACCGAAGACCAGATTGATGGGGAGATTGAAAGACGTTTACGTGCAATGACTGGTCGTGCAGGTGGGCAAGAACGTCTGGAAGAATTTCTGGGTCGCTCTCTGATCCAGTATAAGGATGAGATCAGACCTGATATCAAGGAAATGCTGATTGCTCAGAAAATGCAGGCAAAGATTACAGAGAATGTTGCGGTGACCCCGCTTGATGTAAAACGATATTTCGATGCGATACCGAAAGACAGTTTACCATTTTTTAATACTGAAGTTGAAGTTGCAGAGATTGTAGTATTCCCTAAACTGAATAAGGCTGAAAAGGAATCTTTTCATGATAAAGCTGAAGTATTACGACTGAGAATAAAGAACGGAGAAGATTTTGCAACACTTGCCAAGTTGTATTCACAGGATCCGGGTTCTGCGCGTGAAGGTGGCGACCTTGGCTTTATGGACAGGACCAGTTTGGTAAAGGAATTTGCAGCCACAGCTTTTAAACTGAAGTCAGGTGAGTTATCTCAGGTAATTGAGACCGAATTTGGATTCCATGTGCTGCAGGTAATTGAAAGACGTGGAGAGCAGGTGAACGTAAGGCATATCCTTATAAAAACTGAACCTACACCAGCCAGTCTTGAGCGTGCAAAAGTTCATATTGACAGTATTTACCAATCTGTAGTTGAGAAAAAGATAGATTTTGCAACTGCAGCATCCCTGTATTCGGATAACAATGATACCAAATACAATGGTGGAATGATGTTAAATGCAGAAAATGTTCAGAACCGTACTACATTTATACCTACAGATAAATTAGATCCACAGGTATTCTTAACGGTAGATACCATGAAAGTGGGCAGTATTTCGAAGCCTGCCTTGTTTACCCGGGCTGATGGAAAGACGGGGTATCGTTTTCTAAGCCTTAAATCAAAGACCGGTCCGCATCAGGCTAATCTTGAACAGGATTATCCAAAGATCAAGGAAGTAGCTTTTGAAGATAAAAATAACCGTACAATCAGTGAATGGTTCGAAAAGCGTCGTAAAATAACCTTTATAAAGATTGATGCTGAGTTCCAGACCTGTCCTGAGCTTTCTAACTGGACAACTGCAAAAAATTAGAGGATGAAGACCTATCAGACTGATGTAGAAGCTGTGGATGCCTTACACCTTTCCTATAAGAGGATCAGGGAAGAAATTTCACAGGTTATTATTGGTCAGGATGATGTTGTAAAGTCAGTGCTGATTTCTATTTTCAGTAATGGTCATTGTTTGCTGGTTGGAGTTCCCGGACTTGCCAAGACACTATTGGTTCAAACCGTTGCGCAGGTTCTTGATTTAAGTTACAACCGGATTCAGTTTACCCCTGATCTAATGCCGTCTGATATAATCGGATCAGAGATTCTTGGGGAGGACCGTACCTTTAAATTTATTCGCGGGCCCATTTTCTCCAATATTATTCTGGCTGATGAAATAAACAGAACCCCGCCAAAAACACAGGCAGCTCTTTTAGAAGCTATGCAGGAAAAGATAGTAACGGTTGGTGGACAGACCCATCGCTTACCACAACCGTTCTTTGTTCTGGCTACACAAAATCCAATTGAGCAGGAAGGAACCTATCCATTACCGGAAGCACAACTGGATCGCTTTATGTTCAATGTGTTTTTAACTTATCCTTCATTTGAGGAAGAGCTTCAGGTAGTTAGAAATACAACGGCTAACCGGAATGTGGAATTGAAAAAGATATTGAATGCACAGGAGATTAGCTATTTCCAGCAGCTTGTCAGAAACATTCCAATAACTGATAATGTTCTGGAATATGCAGTTTCTCTTGCTGCAAGAACCCGCCCCGGGACCGCTTCTGCTACTGATGAGGTTAATAAATTCTTAAGCTGGGGAGCAGGACCAAGGGCTTCTCAGTTCCTTGTACTTGGGGCTAAATGTCATGCGGCAATCAGTGGTAAATATTCTCCTGATAAAGAGGATGTTATGGCTGTTGCAGAGCCGATACTCCGGCACCGGATTGTAAAGAATTACAAGGCCGAAGCTGAAGGTATCAGCACCGAATTGATCATTAATAACTTGCTCTAATCAATTACTTCAATACTGGAAATAAAGGCATTTTTATGCTCATCTGCATAAGCACCGTAAGCATCTATGATAATACCTTTGTGACCTTGCTTGCTTTCTAAGGCATAGATTACAGAATTATCTTCAGGATCACTCATTCCTTCAAAACGATAGTATTCAGTAATTTTTAAATCACTTGGTTGGAATTTCTCACTGATTTTATCACAATAAAGACAGGCATCTTCATATTGGAAATCATAATCATATCCTCTTTCACGAAGGCCGTTTACTGCTTCGAGAAGATTTCGGTAATTGTATGGACTTGCACTCATAAGTATTTAGTTGACAGTTGATAATTGACAGTTGATAATTGATAGTTGACAATTTAAAATTTCATTTGAAATTAATTTACGCTTTATTCAATTTCCTATTCCCCATTACCAGTATTCGCTAATCTAATTCAACGGAATGGAGAGTATAATATTGTATTCACACTATTGTCCTTGTCAACTATCAACTGTCAATTATCAATTACTTGCCGGTGTATAAATATCCAGTATCACATTCCATTTATGTTCTTCCTGCGATTCCCAGATTCTGATATAATGGTATTTTGTGATTAGCTTGTTCCTGTTGATGTAAGCAGTACCGTAAGAGTATGCCAAATCACTTCCCAACGCGCGATCGGCACGAATGGGTTCAGATTCAATACTAATTTTGTTCTTGCCTATAAAGTTGTGAATCCTTGCCTTTCCGATAATTGGTTCTTCTCCAGGAAACAAAAGACGGGAATTCTCCGCCAGAAATACATCGTATGCCAGGCTTTGGTCTTTGGCCAGGGTATTAGAAAACAGTTTGTCAGTTGTAGTGATAATTTCTTCCCTTTGCTTTAATCTTGCCAGGGACAGAGGCTCAGAGAATTTAATTCTTTTTGGGTCGGTAAAATTTAATTCAGGTTCGGCAAGAGGTTTTTGATGAGAAATACCAAGATCCAAAGCCAGTTTCCAAACTCCTTTCAAATCTGTTTTCCAGACGGAAAGATATTGACCGTAAGCAGGTTCAGCATTCGGACCGCTCAGGAAGGTATATGGACCAGTAGTGAAACCCCAATCACCGCTTTGGGAAATTTTAGCGTAGACAGGCACCCAGCTAAGCTGCCCGGGACCGTCAATGGTTCCCTTTCGATAAAAATCTTTAACTTTTACAGGATCGGGGCGGAAGATTATGGATTCATCATCTGAAACTTTCAAAAAAGCTTCTTTAGACCCATTCTTTTTCGCAATGGCTGAGAAATAATTTTCTGCCGCAACGAGCGAATTTACTCTTCCATTGCTTTCCTGCCCGAAACTGGCGGATGAAAACACCAGTAGAACGAATAGTACCGAAAATCCTTTCATTTATTTCTATTGTTAACTGGAAGCTTAGCATAAAATATGCCACAATAGCCGTAATGGATCATTTATCCTAACTTTTTAATAGATATTTAATGAAATTCCGGAATACGATGCATTCAGAGATTCATTCAGATCTTATTCCAGGTAGTACCTTCCTTGTTATCCTTCAGTTGTATTCCGATTGCATTTAATCCTATGCGTATTTTGTCGGAAGTTGCATAATCTTTATTCACTTTGGCTTCAGAACGTAAATTGATAATGAAATCAAGCAGTTTACCCATATCATCTGATTGATTACTTTCTTCTTTCAAACCTAAAACGCCAATAACAAAATCGTTCATCAGCTTTTTCAACCCTTCTATATCCTCTGCGGTCGATGAGGTTTTGCCATCATAAATACTGTTGATAATATGAACGGCTTCGAATAGTTCGGCAATCAGAACCGGACTGTTGAAATCATCGTTCATAGCAGCATAGCATCGATCTCTCAGGCTCTTGAGGTCAAAATCAGACTTCTGGGAAGGGGTTAATTTATCAAGCAGTCCGTAAGCATTGATCAGGCGCTTAAATCCTTTGTCGGAAGCTTCCAGTGCTTCATTAGAGAAGTCAAGCGTGCTTCTATAATGTGCCTGAAGCATAAAAAACCGAACTGACATTGGCGAATAACCTCTTGACAGCAGTTCATGACGTCCGGTAAAAAGCTCGTGAGGTAAAAAGCCGTTTCCTTTGGTTTTTGACATTCTTGTTCCGTTTACCGTCAGCATATTGGTATGCATCCAGTATTTGGCAGGCTGTACATGGTTACATGCCTGTGATTGTGCAATCTCATTAGTGTGATGTGTTGCGGCAAGATCCATACCACCGCCATGAATATCAAAACTGTTTCCAAGATATTTACTGCTCATTGCAGAACATTCGATATGCCAGCCAGGGAAACCGGTACCCCAGGGAGAAGGCCATTGCATGATGTGCTCAGGCTTAGCTTTGATCCATAATGCAAAATCGAGTCGCCCGCGTTTTTCATTCTGCCCGCCAAGCTCTCTTGTGTTTTCTAAGAGGTCATCTAATTGCCTGTTAGTTAGTATAGTGTAATTGAATTCCTTGCAATACTTCTCTACATCGAAATAAACCGTGCCATTAACTTCATAAGCATACCCGTTTTTCAGAATTTGCTTAACCATTTCAATCTGTTCGATAATATGTCCGGTGGCGGTTGGTTCAATTCCAGGAGGTAAAGCATTGAAAAGCCGCATTACATCATGAAAACCAAGGGTGTATTTCTGAACGATCTCCATTGGCTCGAGTTGTTCAAGCCGCGCTTTCTTTGCAAATTTATCATCGCCCTCATCCATATCTCCTTCCAGATGGCCGGCATCGGTTATATTACGCACATACCTTACCTTATAGCCTAAATGAAGCAGGTAGCGATAGATCAGGTCGAACATGACAAAAGTTCGGCAGTTACCTAAATGAACATCACTGTAAACTGTCGGACCGCAAACATAGAGACCTACAAGAGGTGGATGAAGGGGCTCAAACTTTTCTTTGGTTCTCGAAAGTGTATTGTATATAACCAGGTTACTCTCCATGCTGCAAACTTAAAAATTGAAAATCGATTTTTCGGGGATATTGAATGCTTTTATTTTAATTCCAGATCGGTTCTTACAGGGAAATGATCAGACAGTTTCTTGTCAATAATCAGATAATTCTTAATACTGAACTCCTGAGATGTGAAGATATAATCTATCTGAAAATTTGGAAATGCACCATTGTAGGTTATTCCAAAGCCGCTTCCCTTTTCCCGGAAGCTGTTTTTCATCCCCGAAGAAATGGTTTTTACAGTATATGAGATCGGAGTATCATTAAAATCCCCGGCGATTATGTAAGGACTGTTACAGGAGTCAGTATGATTTTTTACCATTTTTACCTGATTGCTACGTTTTATAAATGCCAACTTTAGTCGGTTCCCAATTTTTTTGGATGATGCAACATCAGTATTAATCTCTTTTTTCACCTTTTGAAGATATTCGTAGTCTTCGGGTTGAAAATTTATGGACTGGAAATGCACATTATAAACTCTGAATATTTTATTCCCTTTCTTCAGATCTGCCCAGATTGCTTCATTCCAGTTCATTTTTTTTGCAAATTGTATGTTCCCTTGATCAACTATCGGAAATTTTGAGAAGATTGCCATACCAATAGCTTCATAGCCATTATCTGTTGATGGCTTGAAGTAATAATGCTCGGAGTTCAGGATTTCCTGTATATATTTTCTGAAGTTATACTCCCCCCTCTTTCGGCTGAAGAATTCCTGAAAGCAGATTATATCAGGTTGTTCATTACGGATAATATTCAATATCTGGTCTTTGGTGAACTGGTCGTTCTTATCTCCGAATTGTTTAAAATTATGCACATTATAGGTCATGATGCGGATAAAGCTTTCCGAAGATTTAGGTACCATTATAGCCGTATTTTCTCTGAATCCAATATAATTCAAAATGACGCTCCAGCCGGCAAGAATGGCTATTCCGGAAATTAATGCAAATTTAGGCCAGCGGATAAGCCAAAATATAACAAAGAGGATATTAATCATCAAAATTGCCGGGTAGGCAAGTCCGAAAAATGGAGGTATCCAGAAAGAAGAGGGGTCGGAATAGGGTGCCAGATAACTCATCAGCAATGAAAGTACCGCAAAAATATTAGCAGTAAGGATAAGCTTACTGAACAGATGAATGCGAGGTCTTTTTCTGCTGAATTTTGCCATTATTTTTTACTCGCTTTGAACAATGCTTCCTTTTCGGATTTGTTCAGACTATCGTATCCTGATTTTGAGATTTTATCAAGAATCTTGTCAATGGTTTCCTGATCGGTATGAATGGTCTCAGTTTTTGTTTTACTCTGATTCTGTACAACTTTGAGCCTGGATCTCTTTTTCAGCATCTTACTCAGGTCTCTTCCACTGTTTAGCTGTTTTATAAAAATAAATCCTAAGATTGCCCCGCCAATATGTGCGATGCTGCCACCGGGATTTCCTCCACCCATTCCAATTAAATCAAGAACGAAATAGGCAATTGCCAGATATTTTAATCGGACTGTACCAAACAGCAGAAGGCGAATCGTAAAATCAGGGACCAGAGTGGCGGTGGCGATAACAACAGCCATAACACTGGCTGAAGATCCTAAAAGGATTGAATTTTGAGCAAGTCCGCTAAATGCCGGTAAGGTATTATAGGCTAAAAGGTATAGTAAAGCTCCTGCGATTCCACCTGCCAGATAGGTAAAGATGAACTGGCGCTTATTCAGAAAATCAAGAAAGATCATACCCAACCAGTATAGCCATAGCAGGTTGAAAAGAATATGGAATAGATCCCGTTGCAGGAACATATAGCTGATTATGGTCCATGGTTTAAAAGCAAGTGTCTCCAGGTTTGCAGGTAGGGATAATTGCCGGCCGATCCAGTCGGCAAAATTAGTATTAGTCCCAAATAAAAATTCAGCAACTGTAATCAGTCCGATACCCAGAAACACAAGAATATTTAGGCCGATGAATAAATAAAGCGGATTTCCGGATCGGAATGCTTTAAAGTATAGTTCGTTCAATAAATTCTTATTCATAAAAATTATCATGGCGTTTTAGATGCCACATTTTTACTAATATAAAACCAAATAATGCTCCTCCCAAATGTGCAAAGTGCGCTACCGAGTCGCCTGAGAATTGTTTAACTCCCAGGAATAATTCAAGTAATACATAAACCGGGATGATGTATTTTGCTTTCACCGGTACAGGAATGAACATAATAAATAGTTCAGCATTTGGAAACAGCATACCGAAGGCAATTAAAAGACCAAAAATCGCACCAGAAGCTCCAACCATTGGAGTAAGATAAATACCCAGAAGAGTAGATGCCTGTTCCTTAGAAATCAGCTCGGGATTGAAAGAAATGGTTCTTTTTAATGAGTCTATCATAAATGTGCCATTGTTTACTGCACTGCCCGTTATGCTGTAAACCTCAAAGCTCTGAACCAGTAATTGCAGAGCCAGAGCACCTAAACCCGTGATCAGGTAAAAATTCAGGAAGCGTTTGGAGCCCATAATAAATTCAATGGAAGACCCGAAGGTGTAAAGGGCAAACATGTTGAACAGAATATGGAAAAGGGAGGAATAATCATGCATGAACATGTAGGTGATTACTTGCCAGATCCTGAAATCGGGGCTATCAAAGTAATGTACTCCCAACACCTGAGTCATCATTGGCCCACCGAACATCAGGGTTGCGATATAAAAAATAATATTGATGATCAGCAGGTTTTTTACTACTGGAGGGATATGTGCAAATGGGGAAAGTCTGTCATTCATAGCTTAAAAATGCGGGTATTATTTTTCAAATCTTAGTAATAATTCTTCAAGGGTAAAGGTGCTGATTACCGGTTTCCCACTGAGGGAGGTATTCGGCATTTCGCAGGCAAATAATTCGTCAATCAGCAAGTTCATTTCATCAACTGATAAAGCAAGACCTGATTTTATTGAGGTATTACGTGCCAGAGCACGGGCCAGGCTATCGCGTTTGCTTAATTTTAAGGCACTTTGGTTATTCTTAAAACCTTCGATCAGGTGTTCCAGCATTTCAACTTCACTGATATTTGTTCCAATATCTGCAGGGATGCCTTCAATAATAAAGGTATTCTTCCCGAATGTACGAATCTGGAAGCCTAGTGCATGAATATCCGGAAGAAGTTCTTTAACAAGCTCGAAATCACTGGTATTCAATGTGACAGTTTGCGGAAACAGACTTTGCTGGCAGGCACCCTGGCGGTTTTCGAGATGCAGAAGGAATCGTTCGTATAAAATGCGCTCGTGTGCAGCCTGTTGATCGATCAACATGAATCCTGACTTAATCTGCGAAATAATAAAACGATTATGCAACTGAAAGATTTGTTTACCAAGTACCTTTAATACCTGATTGTCAATTTCAACATGGCGACCTCCTTCCAGGTCCATCCCGCTTTGCTTTGATTGTTCGGGTTGTACTATTTCATATAGTGAACCCCAGTTCTTGCTCACACTCTTTCTTTCTTCTCCGGTATTTCGAAGGAAAGGAATTTCCCGTTCAGTTTTTTCTTTACTAAAAGGGTTGAAATCAGGATTAAATGCAATTGCAGGCGGCACGATATCTTCATGTGCCTTATGCGTAATCATTTGGCTGAATCCAGTTTCCTGGTTGAAGTCTAGTGTCGGACTGATATTGTACTTACCTAATGAGCGCTTTACAGCAGAACGTATGATAGCATAGATTGCTTTTTCATCCTGATATTTAATCTCGGTTTTTGTAGGATGAACATTGATGTCGATTTTGGAAGGGTCGATATCGATGAACAGAACATACAGCGGAAAACTATCTGAACTTAAAACCTCTTCAAAAGCATTCATCACTGCATGATTCAGATAGGGGTCTTTGATGAAGCGATTGTTCACAAAAAAGAACTGCTCACCTCTGGTTTTTTTTGCGAATTCAGGTTTCCCGATATAACCTTTAAGCTGGATAATAGAAGTGTCTTCTTCAACAGGAACCAGTTTCTGATTATAGGCATTTCCGAAAAGGTGGATGATTCGCTGCTTAAGGCTTCCTTTAGGCAAGTGGAATACCTCATTACCATCATGATGAAGGGTGAAGAATACTTCCGGATTGGCCAATGCAACGCGTTGAAACTCATCATTTATATGACGCATCTCTACAGAATTGCTTTTTAGAAAATTCCTTCTGGCAGGTGTGTTGTAGAATAAATTCTTTACACTGATGCTGGTTCCGGGCGGACAGGAAACAGGTTCCTGACTGATGATTTCTGAGCCTTCAATTCGCAGGCAGGTTCCCAGTTCATCCTCATGTCGCTGTGTTTTTAACTCTACCTGGGCAATAGCGGCAATTGAAGCCATGGCTTCACCTCTGAAACCCATGGTTCGAATTGCAAAAAGATCTTCTGCTTTCCTGATTTTGGAAGTCGCATGACGCTCAAAGCACATTCGGGCATCGGTTATACTCATTCCACACCCATTATCTATCACCTGGATCAGAGATTTTCCTGCATCCCTGATCAGAACCTGTATCTTATCTGCACCCGAATCGATGGCATTTTCAATCAGTTCTTTCAATGCAGAAGCCGGTCTTTGCACCACTTCTCCCGCTGCGATCTGGTTGGCAACAGAATCAGGTAAAAGCTGTATAATATCAGACAAATTAATTTAATTTATTGTAAAAAAGAGAATTCCCCACTGTATTCTCAACGTATTTTAATTGAAAAACGCATCAGCAAAATAACAGAAATCTTTGAGGCTTCTGAATATTCTGTGTTTTTCTAAGTCAAAGATAAGGTGTTTTAACCTTAAGGGAAGTATATTAAGAATAAAGGGAGAATGGAATGATAAAGTATGAGGCTGTATCATAAATCATGATCAGCTTCTTTTTTGTATTCATGAAATTATTTT
>CAZGWG010000141.1:0-10224 GCA_964529165.1 uncultured Sphingobacterium sp. | reverse complement strand
AATCCGTAACGGTCACAGTATAAGTTCCTGATAGCAATCCATTCAGATCTTCTGTTGACTGGCCGGAACTCCAGCTATAGGTATAGGGTGCAGTACCTCCAGTAACCGTCAGATCGATTGCACCTGTGCTTTCTCCAAAGCAGTTCACATTAGTTTGAGTGCTACTTAAGGAAAGAGCTGAAGCAGGTTGAGTAATATTTACAGAAACAGTAGCTGTACAGCCTTTTGAATCTGTAACAGTCACATCGTATGTACCTTCCGATAGATTTGTAAGATCCTGGCTAGTGATACCGCCATTCCATGCATATATATAGGGTCCGATTCCACCCGTCACTTCCAGATCAATAGAGCCTGTTGAATTACCAAAGCAAAATACATCAGTTTTGGTATAACTCAGGCCAATTGCAGACTTAGTTACCAGAACCTCATCTGTACAGTTACCATAATCAGATCGTAAAATAAAGTGATATACTCCATCGTCTGTTAAACCGCTGATTGCACCAGTAGCCGCATCAATGGTTGCGGCGGCAGGGTTTCCAGGAACCGACTCCCATTTATATCCGGTTCCTGCATCATCAAGTTTATAGAAAGTATCAAGCCCACAAACTGTAATATCAGCTCCGGCACTCTTAATCTGATCCCTGGTAACACTTACGGTATCTGAACAGCCCGCGTTATTCGATAGCCTGAATCTATAGATTCCATTAACCGTCATGCCGGTAACATTCCCGAGTTGATCAATCATAGCAGAAGTCGGGTTTCCTGCAACTGTATTCCAGGTTTCATCCGGTCCCGCGGCTACTAACTTGGCTGTTGTAGAAGGATTGCATCCGGTTATATCGGCACCAGCGGCAGGCACATTGAATGTTGAAACAGTAATAACCTTATCTGCTGAGATATTACAATTCGTACCAATCAGGTTATTTATATCTGTTGCAACTTTAAGTCGGTATCGATAGCCATCCATTGACGGTATAATCGGGATATCACCATATTCAGCTGTGTATTCATAAGTATTAAGCACTGCATTATAAACAGGACTTCCAATCTTAGCAGTCCCCATATCTGTCCACGTTAACCCACCATCAATACTATTCTGAAAAATATAAGCTGAATAAGTATTAACAGAAGCCTTAACATCAGCCTTAAGTGGTAAAGTACCATACGAACAAAACTTCGCAGTTAAGTCAATATCCGGATAGCTAATATCCGGTCCGCAGATCGCCAATGAAATATCATCCAGCCCAAGGTCATTTCCGCCGGCAACAAAAGTTGCATTATCTATTCTCAAATCGACATTTGTTGTATTGGGACCGGAATACCATAATCCACCTACTTTAACCCACTGAGGAACATAATTTAGTGATGCATCGGCATAAGCAATTGGCCCTGAGGTGGATACCAATTGTCCGTTAATGTAAAAACTGATGTTAGGCTCAGTACCTGCGGCGGCAGCCGGATGATTTCCTGGCAAAACATTAATTACATAGGCCGAAAATTCATAAAGTGTATTAGGACATACCGTTATGCTTGTTGCCTGGTAGAAAGTTTTTCCAAAGGAGGCCGAATTAGGTGAACCGTTCACAATCATCGCATATCCTCCGTCACCTGTGTGATCTGAAGCTACCCAATGTGTTTTAATACAGTTACGATCAGTCGGACTTATTGTTCCAAGAGTCTTGAGAAATGAATAAGTACCCTCAGGGTCTAAGCCACCAGATGTTGAAGCATAAGTATAAGTTGTTTGCAAAGGTTTGGCATTACCTAAATTACCGATAGGGCCCGCTGTAGTTGAACCGTTATTAATACAATTATTGACCGAGGTATTTGGGGTGATGTAAGGAGTACTAAAGGTGCCTGAAGAACCCAGAATATTCGTCCCTAATCCGGTCCCGCTGCATACCAAAAGGGATGGATTGTTTGTTACAGGAATAGTAAATATTGCGGGGGTACCGTCACTAAGCCCCTCGTTGTCGATTACCGTGTAGGTGAAACTGGCAATACCTGTAAAACCAGATTTGGGCTCAAATTTCAATCCCTTTGCTTCAGATGGCGTTAATATCTGGCCGTTTGTTACCTCAACATTATTAAGCATTAACCTTCCCTGTGGATTGGCCGGAGGTCTGGATATAATCTTAAAAGAAACTATAAAACCATCAGAGTCTTTCCCGATTAAGGGGAGAATTTGAAATGGTTCATTTATACTCTGAAGATAGAAATTCTTAACATCAATCGCTTCCGGCGGGATACCAGCAACATTTGCCTTATCAAAAAGAAAATTGGCAAACAATGGAAAGCTTGTTAAAAAACAGCACAGAATTACATAAGTAAAGCGCTTAATGAGCTTTGTAAAAATGTCCATGTCTATCTATCCAGTCTTTTAACTCTGAGTAGTGTACGAAAAATGGGAAAAAAGGTTTTGAGGGGTTAGAAACGGGATGCTAGATACGGGAAACGAGATACAAAACTGTACTTAGTAAGCTATTTATATCCAGATTATTTATACCGGGCTCAATCAGTTTTCAGCTTTGGCTTTAATATATAATTCCTCAACCTTTTCTCTGGCCCAGGGAGTTTTTCTAAGAAATTTAAGAGAGGATTGCACGCTCGGATTCTCATTAAAGCACTTGATTCGGATTAGTGTTCCCAGCTTTGCGAAACCATAGTAATCTCTTAAAAAGATAACAATAGTTTCCAGTGTGAAACCGTGAAGGGGGTTGTTGGCTTGTGGCTCGGGCATAATAATTATTTGAAGTTACGATCTTGCCGGATAAAAGCAAATTCTATCACCTGCATATTCCAATGGCATGTTTATTATTACGTAACTTTGAACTTCTAAACGCAGGAAAAAAATAGCATGAAGTTTAAATTAGGTGAATTTGTTCGTTTTGTAGAAGAACGCCGGGAAGGTTATATTACAAGTATCATTGATGATAGTACAATTGCCGTCACTGACGAGGATGGTTTTGAAATACCTGTATTGGCAAGTCAAGTCACCCGCGTTCATGGACATGAACCTGAAAGTGAGGAAGTTCAAATAATTGATGCATCAAGTCCTGCTGAATTTATTTCAAATGGAATTTTCCTAGCGGTTGCCAGTGATAAAAAGGCGGGTCCAGTAGTTCATTTGCATATTATAAATACCAGTTCATTCCAACTCCTGCTAACACTCAGCACCGAGAATCAGAATAAATTTAAAGGTGAATATTGTGGGATAGTGAAACCCAACTCTTCTTCGGATCTTTATTCAGCATCCTTGAATGAACTTGACCAATGGCCAAAATTTCACTTCCAAATTCTTTCATACACTAAGAATCCAACGGAAATCAGCAAGCCAATTATATTCTCTGAAAAATTCAGAGCGAAAGATTTTTCTGGCCCGAAAAAGAATGCTCCTTATCTTGATGAGTTGGCATGGTTAATCCAGCTTGATCCGACAGCACCGCTTATTGATGCACAGAAACTAAGAGAAAGCTTCTTTAAGCCGGCTGCCGAAAAACAGCAACTGGACAATCCTGGTAAAGAAATAGACCTTCATATCGAAAAATTAAGGGAAGATCACCAGTTTCTGAACAGCAGCGAAATCCTGAACATCCAGTTGGCGCATTTTCGCAAAACTCTTGATGCTGCTATTGTTCATAAATTACCCACCATCGTGTTCATTCATGGCAGCGGAAATGGAACTCTTAGAAACGAGATTTATAAAGTGATCAGCAAACATGCACAGGTTAAAACATTTATGGATGCGCATAAGGAACGATTTGGATATGGAGCAACAGAAGTATTTTTTAAATAGAGCCAGAAGACAAAAAACAATATTAAATTCTACTTCATTGAAAACCTGAATTACTGAACAAGGAATAAGAACTATTCATTGTTAATTTGATAATTAGTAACTTTTAGATAAGATGAATGGGGAATTGGGAACAGAGAATGGGAATGGAATAGAATTATGATAAAAAAACGAACCTTATTTCCATTATCCTGATTCTCACTACTCAATTCTTGTATCCTGCTGATCATTGACCGCTTATTATATGCTCATTGACCGCTCGTTATATACTCATTCACCACTTGTTGTATACTCATTGACCGCTCATTGTATACTCATTGACTGGTTCGGTACCGGTTTAGAGCCGATACCGAAATACTCATTTACCAGTTGCACAATACAATCACATCTTTAGCGGAACTCTTTAATCAAACTTCAGGAAGGAGAAGTACAGCTTATAGGACAAACGAATTGCCATTAAAAATGAGCTGGGGATGAAGTACATCTCATCAGATGAATAGCTATGGTGTAATAGTTAATACTTTACCAAAGTGAGCCAATACTTCTGGTAGTTGAACTAACAAAAATTCTTAGCTTTGCATTTTTAACAAAGTAGCCCTGATGTGACCCAGTTCACATTTCCATAACATTATGCTCAATCCTGAAATAGAAAAGCGAAAAACATTTGCAATAATTAGCCACCCTGATGCTGGTAAAACAACACTAACCGAAAAGTTTCTGCTTTTCGGCGGGGCAATCAATACTGCAGGTACAGTAAAACGCAATAAAGCAAATCAAAGCAGCACCTCCGATTTCATGGAAATTGAGAAACAGAGAGGAATCTCTGTAGCGACCTCAGTAATGGGTTTTGAATATAATGGGAAACGAATCAACATTCTTGATACCCCCGGGCACAAAGATTTTGCTGAAGATACCTACAGAACATTATCAGCAGTTGATAGCGTTATTCTGGTTGTTGACAGTGTAAAGGGTGTGGAAGAACAGACTCAGAAGCTTATGGATGTCTGCAGAATGCGGAATACTCCGGTGATCATATTTGTCAATAAGCTTGACCGGGAAGGAAAAGACACCTTTGAACTGCTTGATGAACTTGAAAATAATCTGAATATAAGTGTATGTCCGCTCTCCTGGCCTATCGGTCAAGGATATAATTTCAAAGGGGTTTATAATATTTTCGACAAACAACTCAACCTGTTCAAGCCTGATAAATCTAAAATCAGCGAACCAGTTATACAGGTTAAAGATCTTAATGATCCGCTATTGACCCAGTTTCTGCAACCTAAAGAGCTTAAAACCCTTCAGGATGATCTTGAGCTTGTGGATGGCGTTTATGGAACTCTGGATAATGACCTTTATCTGGAGGGTCTCCTTGCCCCCGTTTTTTTTGGTAGTGCGATAAATAATTTCGGTATCCGCGAATTACTTGACACATTCGTTAATATTGCGCCGAGTCCAAAAAGCCGTGAAGCCAATGAGCGGATTGTTATGGCAAATGAAAAGAATTTTACGGGCTTTGTATTTAAAATACATGCCAACCTTGATCCAAACCATCGTGACAGAATTGCATTTTTAAGAATATGTTCCGGCAAGTTTGAACGTAATAAATTCTTTTACCATACGAGGTTAAATAAAAAATTAAAGTTCTCAAACCCTGTAGATTTCATGGCCAATGAAAAAAGT
Source organism: uncultured Sphingobacterium sp. (assembly GCA_964529165.1). GTDB lineage: Bacteria > Bacteroidota > Bacteroidia > Sphingobacteriales > Sphingobacteriaceae > Daejeonella. The sequence continues at coordinate 4,751 of CAZGWG010000141.1, read as the reverse complement.
CTTGTTGAAGAAGCCTGGCCTGGAGATGTTGTAGGACTATATGATAGCGGAAATTTCAAAATAGGTGATACACTGACTGAAGGTGAACAATTGCAATTTAAGGGAATTCCAAGCTTTTCTCCTGAAATTTTCAAAGAAGTAGAAAACCGGGATCCATTAAAATCCAAACAACTTGAAAAAGGCTTGCAGCAATTAACTGAGGAAGGCGTTGCACAATTATTTGTTCAACAACCGGGAAACCGAAAAATAATTGGTACGGTTGGAGAACTTCAATATGAAGTAATTGTATTCAGACTACAACATGAATATGGTGCAAAATGTGCCTTCAGGCCTTTAACATTCCGAAAATCAAGCTGGATGACCTCAAAAGATAAGAAAAATCTCAACGAGATAATTCAGCGCAGGCATCACCATATAGCCACCGACAAGGATGGAAATCCTGTATTTCTGGCAGATAATGACTGGACATTAAACCTTGCAAAGCGAGATTTTCCTGAAGTTGAATTTCACAATACTTCGGAGTTCAATAAGACGAAAGTTTAATTGACAATTGACAGTTGATAGTTATCTTATCGTGTGGACACCTCTTTCATGTCGTCATACATAGGTATCCTTGTCCCACGCTGGCTGTAGGGAAAATGGGTAGAATGAATTTTTCTATAAACATACGACACCCTTCGGATCGATTTTCATCAAAATTATCTTTATGAATACTTGTGGTGGCATTGAGCAATCAGCTATGGGCAATCAGCTTGAACTCTGAAAAAATAGCAATAATTTGAGTATTGCTCAAATTCTATGGCTCTTTGCCCATAGCAAGAAATGATAATTAATTACGCTTCACATAACACTAGTTTAGTTAAAATAATGTTCTTCAAGGGTTTTATCGTGTCCATAGATATCGTCACGGAAATGCACTTGATCATTTTCGTCCACCCATGCAGTAAAATAAACCAGGTATACTGGTAAAGCAGTCTTTAATTTCACCTGTTTTTCCTTGCGTTCAGATATAGTTTCCATTATTTTGGATCTGCTCCACTCTCCTGAATTTCTTAGCAGGTACTCCGCTAGCTCAATGGGCTTTTCAACTCTGACACAGCCATGGCTAAAACCTCGCTTTTCCTGACTGAATAATTCATTGTGAGGAGTATCATGCAAATAAATATCATTTGAATTGGGGAAGATAAACTTAACATCTCCCAGATCATTTTCAGGACCTGGGCGCCTGCGTAATATATAGTTCCAGTTACTTTCAGTCAATTCATTCCAGTTGATTGAACCAGGCTTTATCTGCTCGCCTTTCGTGGTAACCACCTCCATATCAAGACGATCCAAGTAGGAGGAATTAGCAGCAATCTTTGGAGCCAATTCTTCTTTAATAATACTAAATGGTACATTCCAATATGGTGAAAGTACAATATACTCCATCCTGTCACTAAAAACAGGAGTACTGTTTACTGTCTTACCAACGATTACGTTCATAGAAAGCCTTTCTTTCCCTTTCTCAAAAACGTATAATTTGTATTCAGGAATGTTTACAAGCAAATAATCGGGTTCGAAGCTTTGAGGAATCCAACGCCATCTTTCCATATTCAAAATAATTTGCCTGACACGTTCAGCGACAGGAATATTCATAATTCTTACTGTTTCGGGTCCCAAAACTCCATCTGGTTTCAAACCCTGAATTGCCTGAAATTGCTTCACTGCCTCAAATAAATCATGAGTGTATATTTTATTTCCAGTTTCACTCAACCCAAGCCTCTTTCTGATTGCAGGAACTACATCCGAAGACTGCTGAAGTTTTAATTTAGGAGAAGCCTGAACTATTGGCCATCCTCCTGCTTCCTGAATATCTCTATACGTCTTCAAAGCTGCTTTAAGACGGGTATATTCCTCATGTAGAGGACTAAAATCTGCATATGGATATCTGCTTTCAGCCTCACCCAGCACCGTCATCAATGCCCTGTCAAGTCTGATCCTGTTCTGTTTCACATCCCATTCAATTTCCTTATTCTCATTTGGCACAACAAGTCCCCGATAATAATCAGATGCCCATAAAAAATATGTACCGGTTAATGCGACATCAATCTCTTTCTGAATTTCTGTAAACCTTTCAAAATCCCTTTTCGATGCTTTAAGCTCTTTAAATAATTTATCTAATTCTATTAAACGATAATCAGAAGGATCGAGGCCCTCATCTGTTGCTTTAGTAATAACATCGAGCATTTTTTCTGCCTGCGGAACAATCGTATTTTTTTTAAACCATGCCAATTCAAAATTCCTTATCCTGTAAAATGATTTTACCCAATGCAACTGATCAGCGAATTTTGGGTCAGATTTTATGTAATCTATATAGTAAGTACTGTCTAGTACCTGCTGATCTTCATCAGAGAACCTTGTGCTGGAATTTTTACAGGATGAGACAAAAAATAGAACAGAAAAAACAGACAAAAATATAAGGGCTATTCCGGCCCAATTGCTGAATTTGGTGGTTGACCTTCGATCATTACTAATTGTATTGCTTTTCATAATGATTTTGTACTTTAAAAACTCCATAGCTCTTTATATCAAGATTTAATCTATTGTTAATCAGTAGATTAATTTATTTTACTTTTACTAAATTTTCTATTCCATCACTATTGCAACAAATGTGCCGAAGCGTAGCCAGCTTAGTTTCAACAGAAAAACCACTGTGTTTGGGGATTTATCTTTTGAGTAAATAAATGCTGATGTTAGAAATAGTATTGACGAAAATAAAACTTCATAAAAAAGAGAGTTTAATTTATTGAACTATCCTGATTAAGATTGTTGGCTATAGAAATCCGGACAATACATAATGAGATCAGCCATTGGTGAACTGACAGTTTACTTTATCGAAAATTGCACAAATAAATGTCAACTTGACATAATTTACTTTTGGAATAAGTATTGATGAGTGAGCATTATTAAACAATAAAAAATAAGAAAATGCAAGAAAAAGGAACCATTTCGATTCACACTGAGAACATTTTTCCAATTATTAAGAAATTTTTATACTCTGATAACGAGATCTTCCTGAGAGAGCTGGTTGCAAATGCAGTAGATGCCACTCAAAAAATAAAGCGCCTCTCCTCTTTGGGTGAATATAAAGGGGATCTGGGTGAGTTAAAAGTTTCAGTAGCGGTCGACGAAAAGAAAAAGACGATCACCATTTCTGACAATGGTTTGGGAATGACTGGAGAAGAAATTAAAAAATACATCAACCAGATTGCTTTCTCGGGAGCGACAGAATTTGTTGAGAAGTTCAAAGATGCCAAGGATGCAAACGAGATCATTGGTAAATTTGGGCTTGGATTTTATTCTGCATTTATGGTTGCAGATCAGGTTGAAATTCAAACACTTTCATACCAGGAAGGCGCCGAACCAGCCCGCTGGATTTGTGACGGAAGCACAGAATTTGAAATCAGTGCCGGAACCCGAAGCAGCCGCGGAACAGATATCATCCTCCACGTCAATAAAGAATCAAAAGAATTCCTGGACAAAACAAAAATCAAGGATATTCTTGATAAATACTGTAAATTCTTACCGATTCCGGTACAATTTGGCACCCGTTCAGAACAGGTACCTGATGGTGAAGATAAAGATGGGAAACCAAAATTCAAATCTGTTGAAGTTGATCATATCATCAACAATACAAGTCCGATCTGGACAAAATCTCCATCTGAGCTAAAAGACGAAGATTATCTTGCCTTTTACAAGGAGCTCTACCCTTTCTCTGAAGACCCGCTATTCTGGATTCATTTGAACGTAGATTATCCATTCAATCTGACAGGCGTTCTGTACTTCCCGAAAGTGAAAAATGACTTTGAAATACAGCGAAATAAAATCAAACTTTTCTCTCGCCAGGTGTTCATTACCGATGAAGTAAAAGATGTAGTTCCTGAGTTTTTAATGTTGCTGCATGGTGTAATTGATTCTCCAGATATCCCGCTGAATGTTTCAAGAAGCTTCCTGCAGGCAGACAGTGCTGTAAAAAAGATCAACAGTTATATTACCAAGAAAGTGGCAGATAAGCTTTCTTCGCTCTTTAAGAATGATCGAAAAGCTTTTGAAGAAAAATGGAATGATATCGGCTTATTTGTAAAGTACGGAATGATTAGTGAAGAGAAGTTCTATGAAAAAGGAAAAGATTTCGTGCTTCTTAACAATACTCAAAATGAATATTATACGCTCGAAGAATACAGGGAAAAAGTAAAGGCCGCGCAAACAGACAAGGATGGTACACTTGTTTATTTGTACGCAACTGATACCGATAAACAAGATTCCTTTATCCAGTCGGCCAACAAGAAGGGTTATGATGTTTTGAATCTCAACTCTCCTATTGACCCTCATTTTATCAGCCAGCTTGAACAGAAACTCGAAAAAACCTCACTGAAGCGCGTCGATGCTGAGGTTGCCGACAAGATCATCAATAAAGAAGATCAAACCGTTCATGTCCTCAATGATGAGGAAAAAGCAAAGGTCAAAACAATTTTTGAGAAGGCGATCGTTAAACCTAATATGCGGATTGAAATTGAAAGCTTGAACCCTGATGAGCTTCCAGTTATTGTGACCATGGATGAGTTTATGCGACGTATGAAAGATATGTCTAAAATGGGTGGAGGAATGGGCTTTTATGGGAACCTGCCTGATAATTATAATGTAGCCATTAACGGTAATCATAAGCTTATTGGTAAAATCCTTCAAACTCAGGACGAAGCTGAACAAACGCA
>CAZGWG010000140.1:0-10252 GCA_964529165.1 uncultured Sphingobacterium sp. | reverse complement strand
AGATAAATTTATTTTCAAATATCTCAGTTGTGCAACAAGCACTTTAGCTCCGGGTTATGATCCGGTTTTCAGATCGGGCTTCAGCCCAAAATCTAAGCGGCCAGAATGGAAGAAGTACCGTGCTTCAGCGCCTCTAAAGAAGAATGATAGCCAGGGTACTAAGATTGCCAGTAAGATCATAAATTACTCTTGTTGGTGAACATAAGTTGAAGAGACTGAAGATAGTGTGCAACCACTAAGATTTTAGTGCTTGGTAATTAGTGAATTTAAAAGCACTTAGCTGTCTGCTGGAATTGAACTTGAAACGATTGCTTTAGCCCGGCATTTTGCTATGTCTGTGTTGTTTTTCAGCTGCCCGATCACAGTGCTGCGATAGGTTCTGCTGATTGGGATTTTATTTGACCCGATAGATAATTCATTCCTTTCAATGCCTTCTATTTTACAAATGGATACTATATAGGATTTATGTACCCTAATAAATCCCATATTACCTAAATAATGCTCCAGGTTTTTCATGCTTAAGAGCGTGATATGCTTACTGGTAGTGGTATAAATAGTTACATAATTCTGCATACCCTCTATGAAAAGAATATTTTCAAAATATACTTTCTCATGCTTATTGCCACATTTAACAAAGAAATAGTCTAAGTCTTGTTGTTCATCAGACGCTCTTTTTTTATTTAATTGAATCCAGTTATAGATTAATTTAATACTCAGGGTAAAAGTAGCACTGGCAACCGTTGATGGAAATGCCTCAGCAAAGAAAAAGAAAAAACAATTTGTCCCTTTACCGTAAATATTTTCCAGATCAATTCCATAAATGAATGCACTGAGGTAATATCCCGCAACAATAATTAGTGCAATGGAAAGCAGAGTTAAGCTAAGCAAACCAAAATATCTCAGGAATTGACCTTTCTCCAGAAATCTCGGGATTAAGAAGTATAGGTTGAAGTATACAGCTAATGCATGGAATAGGATATAAAAGCCAAATGTTATGATCTGAGGTGTAAATAAAATAACATAAGCAGCCTTCAGGGGGTTTGCCATTGCAACTACCCACCATAAATAATGATAGATTAACCAAAACAGGATGTGGTGTAGTTTATACCTTAAAAGCCAGCTATTGCTGTTAATATTAATCGAATAGTTCATTACACTGTCAGATAACATTTGCCAAAACAAGTTACGACATTGGTCTAAACTTTATATGCTGAATATTGAAATTAAAGCAGATCGTTAAGCTGAACCGGAAGGTTCCTAACCCGCTTTCCCGTAGCCGCGAACAGCGCATTTGCCAATGCTGGTGCAATGGGTGGAACTCCGGGCTCGCCAGCGCCACCTATTTTTTCGGTGCTGGGTAAAATATGCACTTCTATTAGAGGCATTTCATTCATACGTAGCATACGATAGTTGTGGAAGTTGCTTTGCTGAACAAGCCCATCGACAATAGTAATCTCTCCATACAAGGCTGCAGTAAGTCCGAATACAATACCGCCTTCCATTTGTGCTATAATTCCGTCAGGGTTTACAGCCAGACCACAATCAATTACACATACCACCCGATGAATATTAATTTTTCTATCCTTGATGGATAGTTCAACAACCTGGGCAACTATACTTCCCATTGCCTTATGTATCGCAATGCCACGGAATTTTCCGGACTGTATGGGCTTTTTCCAATCGGACTTTGTCTCTAAAAGTTTCAGGACTGCTATGTGCCTTGGATGATGTTTTAACCATTCCAAACGGTAATCCAGTGGATCCCTGCCTGCCATTATTGCCAGCTCGTCGACCATGGTTTCCATTACAAAAGCGGTATGGGTATTCCCTACACTCCTCCATGGTAAAACTGGAACTTCACATTCAGTTGTGTGGAGTTCTACAGAATGATCTGGAATTATTTCGAGATAAGGAGACTCTTGTACCCCATCTACCGAACTGTAATCTATTCCGTTTCGAACAATATATTCTTCAAGCATGGTGCGAATAAATTGGGACTGTCCCACTATACGATGCTGCCAGGCCTTGGGAAACCTTCCACTTTCTATAGCTATTTTTACCTTGTGCAAATACATGGGACGATAATAACCCCCTTTTATATCATCTTCACGGGACCAGACCAACTTGATCGGTTTCAGGCTTGCCCTCGCAATTTCTACTGTGTCGATGATCCAATCGGGATAAAACGTGCCCCGCCTTCCAAAGCTACCCCCAAGGTGTGGTGTCGTAAGTGTGACCTGATCGACGTTCCATCCTAAATATTTTGCTATCTCCTGTTGTTTGATATTAGGCCCCTGCGTCCCAACCCAGACCTCACACTTATCTTCTGAAATTTTGACAGTACAGTTTAAAGGTTCCATAGGTGAATGTGACAAGTAGGGGAAAAGGAATTCAGCTTCAATAACCTGAGCGGCATTCTGTAAAGCAAGCTCAGCATCACCTTTATACTGACTAACCTTTCCTCTTGTCTCAGCCAGCTTACTGTATTCTTCAGCTTGAGTTTTGCTATTCAGAACCTTAAGTTTGTCTATATCCCAATTTATTTCAAGAGCGTCACGACCTAGTTTTGCTGCCCAATAATGATCAGCAAGAACAGCAATTCCTGTTGGAATCTCAAAAACACCCTGAACACCTTTTATTGCCTTTGCTTTATCAGCGTTAAATGATTTGACTTTTCCGCCAAATACAGGTGGATAGCTCATTACGGCGGTCAGGAGACCTGGAAATTGAACGTCTATGCCATATAAAGCTTGTCCATTGTTTTTTTTAGGGCTATCTAAGCGTTTCCTTGTTTTTCCAATAAACTTCCATTCGCTCGGGTTACGAAGGTTAACTTGCGGAACAGGCAATCGTGCAGCATCATCTGCAAGGTCGCCATAAGGAATCCTTTTATTAACATTGATAACATAGCCCTTGTCCGTATGGCATTCTCTGGGCTCAACCCCTAAACGAAGCGCCGCCGCACTTATCAACATTGCACGCGCAGTTGCACCAGCCATCCGATAACGATCAAACTCCGAGCGCGTGGTGTCTGATCCACCTGTACTGGACTGAAAAATAGTGTCATTTGTTTTATTGCCTTTTTGCTGTTGAAGGTGTTTAACCTGGATATTCTCCCAATCACAATCCAGTTCTTCGGCAATCAACATAGTTAGTGTTGTCCATATACCCTGACCCATCTCAATTTTCGACAGGCTGATTTGAATGGTGTTATCTGCTCTGATTTTAAGAAATGCATTAAAAGTTGCCTCAGTGGAGGCGGCTTTTGACGCGGCGTTCGCACTGGCTGGCGGAAGCATGAAGCTAATTAAAAGACCGCCCCCTAAAATGGAACTGGCTTTAAGAAAATCCCTGCGCGATACATTTGATTCCGGATTCACTTTAACTCTCCTTTCTGAAGTTCTGAAGCATGATGAATAGCTTTTTTGATTCGTTGATATGTGCCACATCTGCAAATATTACCCGCCATAGCTTTATTTATATCGTCATTGGATGGTTCCGGTTTTTCATAAAGCAGGGCAGTGGCGCACATAATTTGGCCCGGCTGGCAATAACCACATTGTGCTACATCTTCTATAAGCCAGGCGCTATGAACATTTTTACTGACATTATCTGATAGACCTTCGATCGTTGTAATACGTTGGCCTACAACGGAAATAATTGGTGTAATACAGGATTTGGCTACCCTATCGTTTATGTGAATTGAACAAGCCCCACATTGAGCAATCCCGCAGCCAAATTTTGTGCCGGTTAATCCAAGAATGTCTCTTAATACCCATAATAATGGCATTGATGGATCTGAATCCAGTTCGTAATTTTTATTGTTGACAGTAATAGTTATCATTGAATTTTGTAATTGTTATCACAAATGGACTCAATTTAATTAATGGTATTTAGAAGAATTGACGAATGGTTGCATTTAATTTACCAAATGCATTATTTTAGATATTGTTTTTCCTGCCTTTGTTGCATTAGTGTAAATTGTAAGGGGCCTCGATATTCCAAGGAAGCTTATATGGCATCATGCCTTAATTTAATTCATTCTCATGATGATAGTTCCAGCGTGTATAAAAATTCTTATTTTAGACAACTACGCAAGATTGAATGCATAAACTGAAGTTGTTTTCTGAATTCTACAAAAGCACTTTAAGCCTGAGCATCGCATTTGCTGCTTTAGTTGCCTTTTTAGGAGGGAAGTTGGGTTTTCTTACGGCTTTCGGGATTGCATTTATGACTGGTGGCTGGATTTTAAGCCTCTATTATAAGGAGCAAACCCGCAAAAATGAATACGTCTATTATCAGAATATGGGTATAACTAAATCTGCTTTAGTTATTTCCTGTATTCTCCTGAATGTTTTGATTGGATCATTCTTCATTCTCTTTGATCGTGCCTGATGTATTAGAAGTCGACAGTCTTGCTAAAAGGTATTCTGAACGGGTAATTTTAAGCGATGTTTATCTGAAATGCCATACCGGCGATATAATTGGTCTGTTTGGCAGAAATGGGACCGGAAAATCAACCCTGATGAAGATCGTGTTTGGTATGGAGAAGGCAGATAATAAATTCGTCAGGGTAAATGATCAGGTAATGCTGAACCAGTCTCAGTCGATAAAGGAAATCTCCTATTTGCCGCAGGACAGTTGTTTACCCAATAATTTGATGGTTCTGGAGCTAATCAAGCTTACTTTAAATAATAAGAATGTGGATCGTTTTGTGAATGATCCTATCCTGAGTCCCTTTTTGAGTACGAAAGTAAATTCACTTTCGGGAGGGGAACTACGCTATCTGGAGATTAAGCTTTTACTGCACCTGCCATCAAAATTTGTATTGCTTGATGAACCCTTTAATGGTCTTTCCCCAATTATTGTACAAGCGGTTAGTGAACTGATTAAATCTCATGCGAAATCAAAAGGGATTATTCTAACCGACCATGATTATCATAGTGTTCTGGATATCGCAAACAAGTTTTATCTGTTGAGTGATGGCTATTTGAGATCAATCTCAGGAAGAAGTGATTTGGTGAGGCTGGGGTATTTGAATCGTTAGGATATTGATTTTAAGCTGTTAGTCTTTAGATATTTTATACTTTTTTATTTCATAACAAAGTTCAACCATTCCATTTTGGTAAGCTGTTACGTCTTTCAAATGCAAGGCTTGTTCTTGTTCTATATGGTCAAAAAATGGCATGCCTTCACCTAAAATGATTGGCAAAATGGATAATCTTATTTCGTGTGCTAATTTCAACCGAATGAATTCTTTGGTTAACATCGCACCCCCAACAACCCAAACATTCTTATAGTTTGGCATGAGTCGTTCTTGTATAAGTTTGTTCAGGTCGCCCTTATAAAATTCGATGTTCTGCCGGTCAGAGGATAATTGATTGTTGCTTAACACAATTGTTGGTTTGTTGCCATAAGCCCAACCGTAAGACTTAGAAAGCTCCAAGGCATGTTCATAAGTCCGCGCTCCCATGACATAGCAGTCTATGGTTTTTAAAAATTCTTCAGGATTTGGATCAATAACTCCTTTCTCGTAATTGTCAGATACTTCAAACCAGGAGATGCTATTGTCTTTTTTGGCAATAATGCCATCAAGACTTGAAACCATGTGTATTGTTATTCTAAGAGTGTTTGTTGTCATTAGTCAGCATATTTTTGAACTGTTAAACAAAGGCTATTATAAAATGCTGTGTTCCCCTGCTGCCGCTAGGCAGGAATGTGGATTTCAGATTTTATGTCAAGTTCACGTTATATTAAATTTGCTCATTATCAGTAAGATATCCGAGGCTAAAATGAAAATAATAATTCTCGTTAAATTGACAACCGGCAACGAACAACGATCGCCTCTGGCGACGTATTGGCCATATACTTTCCAGAAAAAAAATCGCTTTGCCCACACTGCTTTCATTGATTAATGGGGTGGAGCCTGGGCGGGTAAATTAGCTTAGAGAAGCTTGTGGTTAGTTTATTAACTTCGAAGGACTCTAAGGACAAATGAGGCTTATTTCCGATTCAGTTTCCCAAACTGTCCTTTTTATCCTTATTCCTTAATTCGATTCTAGCCTTAGTCATTCTCTCCCTTAAGCCGCCTTCCATTAAAAAAGACTGTTCTAATGATTTGATCTGATTATATAGTAGATAACTTACAAGCCTGATCAGGCCTACCATTACATTGGCACAAATTTCAGGGTTTTCATTTTCAATCCTTTTTTAAAGGTTTCATAACCTGGATTGGGTATTTTGTTCAATTCCCTGAGCCTTGCAACATATTTATGTTCTTTATCCCAAATTTCATATCTATTACTTCTTAAGAAATCTTCATAATCTATTCTTAGTTCCTCAAGGGAAGCCCGGGCGACATTTGTTAATTTTATTTCCATTTCTTTTGAAGTCCCCGAGGCCATACTGGCTTCAACTATATTTTGTTTACCGCTTCGGGCGGCCTGCACCATCTGATCGATGGTGCGGTCGTATCTGGTAAAAAAACGTTTGGTAAAGTAGATCGTACCATCATAGATAATTTCCGATTTCTGATAAGTGATCAGGTTGCGGTAACCACCGTGTTTTGGAATGAATCCATCTTTATGATTATCTGCTGCTTCCATTTTTTAAATGAATCAGGGACTTAAAGAACGTTAGAGCCGTAGCCAAAGTCCCTATTGTCCTTAAAATTACCTGTTTCTGAAGGATGATAGTAAATATTGGGGTATGATTTAGTAAACGGTATGTTTAACGGTGTGTTAAGGCTGGGAAGATCGAAGTTAGGGTATTGGTTACCCAAGTGCACGCCTTGGCTGATATTGCAAATTTTCAAGGCAATAATTTCCTACCCGATAGCTATCGGGGCCCTATTCCCTAGTTCCCCCAATCCTCATCTTTACCTTATAAATCCTGCTATTCCCATTCTCACTCTCTGCAAGGTATTGATTGAACTCTGCCACACTTTTAAATTTCCTGGGCTGTATACTATTTCTTCTGCTGGTGAAGTATAAGGTTTCATTGGCTTCGTCATAGTAGGGGCAGTATTCCATGAATTTTGTATTGATGCTGTTTCCCATGTTTTCTGCCTTACTCCATTGATTGGCATTGTCTTTTCTGGAAAGGTAGAGGTCGCCGCTGCCCAGGCCTCCTTCGCTATTGTATTTTGTGTAAATCAGGAAATCTTCATTTTGGGAGATGAAGGCATTGAATTCGTAGCCGGTACTATTGATTTCGGGGCCCAATAGTTTAGCTTCCTGATAAGCACCATTGCGGTATTCGCAAAAATAGATATCGTCTTTGCCGATGCCTCCCGGCGCATCGGAGGTGAAATACAAATTGTTATTTGCTGCAACCGAGGGATAGAATTCGTCGTTTTTTGAATTTACTGGCTTGCCCATATTGATTGGAGCAGACCAGGGACTGTTTTTGTTTTCTCTTTTGACATACCAGATATCATAATCTTTGGCCGTATCTGAAGAATCGTTCAGGGGCCTGTTTGAAGCAAAATAAAGTTTGGTCTGGTCGGGTGAAAGAAATGGCTCCAGGTCGGAGAATTTATCGGAGAAGGGCATTAAAATCGGGTCTGACCATTTACCCTTGAGTTTTTTCATGGACAGGATTTGTGAAATCTCCTGAAAAGGACTTTGGGCTGTAAAATAGATTTCATCGTTAGCGCTGGAAATGCAGAAATCCCGAACATTAAGAAACTGGTTTAGTTTTTCATGGGCCATTTCAACTTTCCCGCTGGTCTGGGCAAAGGCAGTTCCTGTAAAGCATATCAGCATTGTAATGAGGAATGGAATGTTAAGCGTTTGTTTCATTTTGTCATGATTGAGTGATCAGCTTTGTTTGGCTAAATAATCTCTGATAACATATTTAATAAATTCACATTATTACTTAACGAATCATAAAATTAAACAGGCCAGTCTGAATCGGATTAACGATTCTTTCCAGGATCTTTTATTACCGTTAATATTAAAACCGGGTTTTGTTTAGCTTATGCTTTTCACCATTGCTGGATAATGATACAGACATCAGACTCATCTTTTAAAGCAAATTCTCTGGCTCCCCAGGGTTTTAGCATTAGCTGATTTGCGTTCGGGTGAAGTAAGTCAGGATGTGTTGTTTTTACTGTTTGGTAAACTTCTTCTATATTGTCGGTAAGGAGTCTGATTTCAGGTCTGTCTTTTTCTGCATATTCTCTGTTTTGGATCAGATGTATTCCAAGTCCGTCTTTTTCAATTACACAGAAGGGATTATCAGTTTCGAGTTCATTATAAGTGATGCTGAAATTAAGGCATTCAACAAATAGATTAATGCCGGTTCTTATGTCTGAATAGAAAATGTTGGGAACCAGTTTTGTAAACTTCATGTCTTTCTTGTTTTTTGTAATAGATCATTTAACAGCTCAGAAATTTAGATCAAAGTGATTTTAAATTGCTGCTTCAGTTTCAAAGATAAGTACATTATTTGCTTTAGAAGCAGAAAGCAGGCTTTAAAAGCTGATGCATCGTATCAAATCATAATCACATTCCCCTGTTCAAATTCCCATAAAAAAATTAACTTTGCAATTCTAATACAGGCACCCAAAGAAAACGTTCAATGATCCATTTTTTTGTCTCCCCACTAAACAAAGTTTTTGCTGTTCAAACACCTGCTGAGATTGCTCAGGATGATATAAACAAACTAAACTGGCTCTTCGGGGAAGCACATAAATCAGATCAATTGCTGATGCCTGGTTATCATGTGGGTCCGAGGGCTGCAATGATTACGCCCTGGAGTACCAATGCAGTTGAGATTACGCAGAACATGGGTATTTCGGGTATTATCCGTATCGAGGAGTTTGAGAAGGTTCCTGCAGATTTCAATGATTTTGATCCGATGCTTTTTCAGAAGTATTCAGAATTGAATCAGGAGATCTATACGATACATATTAAGCCCGAGCCTATTCTGGATATCAGTGATATAGCGGCTTATAATCAATCCGAAGGACTGGCCTTAAGCACTGAGGAAGTGGATTACCTGAATAATTTAGCTGCCAAACTGGGCAGGAAATTAACGGATTCTGAGATTTTCGCATTCTCGCAAGCCAATTCAGAGCATTGCCGTCATAAGATCTTCAACGGGACCTTTGTAATTGATGGGGAAGAAAAGCCGACTTCATTATTCAAACTAATCCGTAAAACCTCTGAAACAAATCCCAACGATATTGTTTCGGCCTATAAAGATAATGTGGCCTTTGTAAAAGGTCCGAAGCTGGTGCAGTTTGCGCCTAAAACTGCCGATAAGGCTGATTTCTATGAAGAGAAGGAATTTGATTCTGTTCTTTCCCTAAAGGCAGAAACTCATAATTTTCCGACGACTGTTGAGCCTTTTAACGGGGCAGCAACCGGTTCGGGAGGGGAGATTCGCGACCGGCTGGCCGGAGGACAAGGTTCATTGCCACTGGCAGGAACGGCTGTGTATATGACTGCTTACTCCCGCTTACTCGAAAATAAACACGAGTGGGAGCAGGGTATGTCCGAACGCCCATGGCTCTACCAAACCCCGATGGATATCCTGATCAAAGCCTCAAACGGGGCTTCTGATTTTGGGAATAAATTCGGTCAGCCTTTAATTGCAGGTTCTGTTTTGACTTTTGAGCATGAAGAAAGTGGCCGTAAGACTGGCTATGATAAAGTAATTATGCAGGCAGGTGGTGTGGGTTATGGTAAACTGGATCAGGCAATAAAACATAGTCCGAAAGCAGGGGATAAGATCGTCATCCTTGGCGGAGAGAACTACCGTATTGGAATGGGTGGTGCTGCGGTTTCATCGGCAGATACCGGTGCTTTTGGCTCAGGGATTGAATTGAATGCGATTCAGCGTTCTAATCCTGAAATGCAGAAGCGTGCGGCGAATGCAATCCGTGCATTGGTGGAAAGTGATCATAACCCGATTGTTTCCATTCACGATCATGGGGCAGGGGGGCATTTAAACTGTCTTTCGGAACTGGTGGAAGCTACCGGCGGACTCATTGATCTGGATAAACTGCCTGTGGGCGATCCTACTTTATCAGCAAAAGAAATTATTGGCAATGAATCACAGGAACGTATGGGTCTGGTGATCGGCCAGAAAGATATAGCAACTTTAAAACGCATTGCCGACCGTGAACGCTCTCCGATGTATGAAGTAGGGGATGTGACCAATGATCATCGTTTTACCTTTGAGTCGAAGTCGACCGGTTTAAAGCCAATGGATTACGCGCTGGAAGATTTTTTTGGAAGTTCTC
>CAZGWG010000139.1:0-10284 GCA_964529165.1 uncultured Sphingobacterium sp. | reverse complement strand
TAGGAAATGGGGAATGGAGTTGATATCGGATTGAGAGTCACTATTGTCTTGTAAAATTCTCTTGTTTGGAATTTTTCTAATGACCCAGAATGGGTCAAATGTTTATAGTACTGTCTAACAAGGGAATCACGATCCTGAAGAGTAATGTCATTAATAGTGGATACGATCCTGACTTTTGTCAGGATCGTATCCACTATTAATAAAATGCATTGTCATTCTGGCGAAGGCCAGAACCTCCCGCCCCTTAAATAATGACTTTTCACGAAGATGTCGTATGTGGGTGTTTGAAACAAATTTTAAAATGAACCACTACTTCACATGCAACACATAACTGACAACAGATAACTCAAAAGTGTTTATCTTCCTTTTACGATTCGGAGATCAGGAGTTTCTCAATTCTGGTATCGGGTAATAGCCAGATAATTGCGACTATAAAATACAAGACCAAGCCAATTTCTGAATAGAAAAAGGAAGCTCCTATCGCTATCGCATAAATCAGCATGGACAACTTCCCCTTCCAATCTTTTCCCAAAGCTTTTGCAATGAGCGAATCTTTCCCATGATGGGATACCAGGGCTCTTTCTAAAATGGTATAGGCAATTGCATTAAAGATCAGGACAATTCCATAAAGAATAACCGGCCACTTCCCAAAATGATTCTCTCCATCCATGCCGTTACAAAAGGGATTAAAGAAAGCCAGAATAAGAGATGGAGATTAGCCCATAATATTTTCCCATTTACTGATTTCACAGCATGCAGCATATGATGATGATTATTCCAGTATATACCAATGTAGATGAAGCTAAGTACATAACTGATAAAAACCGGAACCAGAGTCAATAAGGCTTTAATATTTTCTGAATGGGGTATTTCAAGCTCCAGAACCATGATGGTAATAATGATGGCAATCACCCCATCACTAAATGCCTCTAAACGACCTTTGGTAATCATCTTCTTAAAGAATTTGATTCCAAAATAAGAATTTCCCAACCAACAATTAAATAATTGTTAGTTGGGATCAACAATCAATGGAATGACACTTATCCAGTGAATCTTATTTTGTTAGTTCAACTAAATCTTCATCCTCAATAAACAAGTCTTCTTTGGGCATTCTTACTTTGGCCAATGGAAGTAACCAGTCTTTTTCTGCATCGCGATAGCCTAATGGAAGAATGAGTACACTTCTTAAACCACGTTCCTCTAGTCCTAAAAGCTGGTCTAAAGCAGCCGGGTCAAATCCCTCCATAGGTGTACTGTCTACTTCGAGTGATGCAGCCGCGAGGAGTGCAGTCCCCAAAGCGATATAGGCCTGACGTGCTGCCCATTGAAAATTCTGCTCAGGAGTTTGAGCCATAAACCGGTCGCCATACCCCCTGATAATTTCAAGCGACTCCTCAGGTACATTTCGTACCCGTGCAATATTCCTGATGATCGCATCTACCCTTTCTTTTGTTACCTTATCCCATGCTGCAAATACCAGTAAATGGGAGGCATCGGTAATCTGAGGCTGATTGAATGCTATTGGTTTAATCTTCTCCAGCAATTCTTTATTTTGAATTACCAATACCTGATAAGGCTGAAAACCTGCTGATGATGCAGATAAACGGATGCTTTCAAGAATCTGGTCAACTTTCTCCTGAGGTACAGGACTACCACTCATGCTCTTCGTGGCATAGCGCCAGTTTAATGCAGATAATATATTCATTTCTTATACTATTAGTTACTTTTAATAACTCAAAGCTATTTAGTAACTTTGCACTAAACAATACGGCACCTGTTGTACACTGAGTATTATGAAAGTAACTAATGGAGAACTAGCCTCTGAAGGCAGTCGCGAAGAAATATCAAACTATTTTTCTGACATCAGCAAGACAAATCATTGTCCAATCACTGACATTCTCAGCCGCATCAGTGATAAATGGACCATGCATGCGATCATTACGCTGGGTAAAGCCGATACGCTGCGATTTACCGAACTGAAGAAGCTGATACCCGGGATTTCACAGCGCATGTTAACCGTAACCCTGCGTACTCTTGAAGAAGATGGTCTGCTTACACGTACCATTTATCCGCAGATTCCGCCAAGGGTTGAATACGAACTTACACCTCTTGGACGAAGTTTAGTTGGTCAGCTTATTTCCCTATCAGAATGGGCCAATGATAATATGGTTCATATTTTGAGAGCAAGGGAGGGCTACATTTTAAAAAGGAATTAAAAATGTACTCGTGTGACGAAATCTGACTCTAAGCACCCGGGGATTTCGATTTCTTTTCTCATTTGCTTAAACCCGATGGCTATCGGGTTACTCATTCTGCATTGACAAATCCAACGGATCAAAGAACAAAGAGCAAGGAATAAAGACATGAACGATAAGCTCAAATGTAGCACCCTTCCCATTTGCTAATTTGCTCATTTACTAATTTACTAATTTGTTAATTCCACATTAACAAATCATCTCATCGACAAATTACCCTCCCCATTTCTCTTTCTCTGTTTATCTTTACCAGAAACCAGGGGATTTATTATTAAATCCTAAATCGAGACAAGACTCTGACCAGGATAATATTAACTTAAACAAAATAAACCAAATGAAATACAAGCTTTTACTGAGTGGCATTATATTGTTTGCCCTCTCTGCCGGACTAAATGCGCAATCCTTTAATGCGGCAACATTTAATATCCGATATGATAATCCCGGCGACACCGGCAATCTCTGGAAAGATCGCGCTCCTGCGGTAAGCAGCCTGATCCGCTTTCATGAATTCGATCTTTTTGGAGTTCAGGAAGCACTGAAGAATCAATTGGATGATATCAGTACTGCATTACCTGAGTTCTCGCGATATGGAGTCGGTCGGAACGATGGTAAAGAGGGTGGTGAACATTCAACTGTTTTTTACAAAAAGGATAAATTCAAACTTCTAAAAAGCGGGGACTTCTGGTTATCACAAACTCCTGATAAACCCGGATTAGGCTGGGATGCAACCTGTTGTAACCGCATCTGCTCCTGGGTTAACCTTGAAATTAAGGAGAGTGGCAAAAAATTCTATTTCTTCAATGTGCATTTTGATCATCAGGGAGTTATTGCAAGAAAGGAAAGTGCGAAACTGATTATACAGAAGATCAAGGAAATTGCAGGAAACCAGCCGGTTATTTTTATGGGCGACCTTAACGGGGGCCGTGACAGCGAATGGTATCAAACTATTGCAAATTCAGGTATTTTAAAAGACTCCTATCGTGATGTAAAATTCCCCTATGAACTCAATTCTTCCGGAAATGGATTCAAGGCTCCGGTAAGCAAAACTGTTATTGACCATATCTTCATATCTAAGCAGTTTACTGCAAGCAAATGGGGAATCCTGACAGACACCTATTTCGGTAAATTTCCTTCAGACCATTTCCCGGTAATGACCCGGGTAAGCTTCTAAATTCAATCAATTTTACTGTTTAAGGCCGGCAAATTTTGCCGGCTTTTTGCAAAATCTAAAGATCAATTTTAAATAAGACTTAACCTATTCAAAACATAAGGAACGGACTGTTTTATTATATTTGAAAAAATATACTAAAAATGATCGCACACCACGTTTTATTCTGGCTAAAAGCCGATACTACCGAAGAACAGAAAACTGCATTCCGCAAAAGCCTGGATACACTACAATTTATTGAAGCTGTTAAAATGTATCATATTGGAACACCGGCTCCTATCGAGCGCGCTGTTGTAGATACTACTTATACTTTTAGTTTGTTTCTTCTGTTTGATGACATGGCCGGCCATGACGAATATCAGGTTCACCCATTGCATAAAGCATTTTTAGATGAGTTCAGGGTATTCTTTGACAAGGTGATTATTTACGATGCTCATTAATATCCTGAGTAAAGTGAACTAAGTCAAAACTTAACAAAAGCCTGCACAGTATTCGCAGGCTTTTTATATTTCAATCACTTTGTCCGGTTAAAATTAAGTTCTTAATAAAATATGTTTTCATGTATTTTCTTGAATGTTTTTGGCCGATTTTCAAAAGACATATTTTAGGACAAGACAGAAGGTTCTCGTCTACGGGGGAACCAGGCAGGCTCTTAAATAATACCATTGCCCTTTAGGGTTGGAAAACAAAAACTTTAACCGGACACCAATGATATTTCAAAATCCTTTCCTTCTTTTATTCATTCTATTCACTAAAAACTGATTAAATTTATCAGTACAAAACTCCAAGCTGTGAGAATATTCTGCCTCTTCCTTTTGCTCTTAGTTTCCGGATCATACACATCCGCTCAAAGCAAAAAATTTGAATTTATTGCCTTTGGCGATATGCCTTATCGTCTTCCGGATGATTATGTACGTTTCGAAAATCTAATCAAAACAGTAAACAAAGAAAAGCCAGCCTTCAGCGTGCATGTCGGAGATATTAAATCGGGTTCTACTCTTTGCTCCGACGAGTATTTCAATAAGATTCTGAACTATTTTGAAAGCTTTTCCAGACCCTTGATATATACCCCCGGAGATAATGAATGGACAGATTGTAACCGGGAAGCTGCGGGTAAATATGATCCGCTCGAACGACTGGATTTTTTGAGAAAGATGTTTTTCAGGGATAGCAAAAGTATGGGGCAAAAAAAGATTCCGCTCAACAGTCAGGGCAGTAATCCTGAATTTGCCAGATATGTTGAAAATGTTGCATGGGAACATGGAGGAATTCAGTTTGCCACTCTCCATTTAGTAGGTACAAACAATAATTTTAAGGGAACCGACAATACTGAATTTATTGAGAGAGAGAAAGCTAATTTAGCATGGCTCGACGAGATCTATGCCCGGGCTTCGGATAAAGCAGGTTTAGTCATGTTTACTCAGGCAGATATGTTCTACAGCAAAAACATCTCTCCGGCTTATCAGAAAATTGTTGATAAATTATCGCAGCTCAGCAGGGCCTATGGCAAGCCCGTTCTTTGGGTAAACGGAGACTCGCACCGATTCATTGTCGATAAACCTTTACTCAATCCTGATAAGCGATCTACTCTTCTCAATTTTACCCGTTTGCAGGTATTTGGAGATGCTGATATTGCTACGGTTCAGGTGACTGTTGATCCCAAATCGAAGGAATTGTTTACAATACGTCAGATGTTGCTGGATTGAGGTTATTTTGGATTTTTTCTTATATAGCCATTCAAAACACTTACCAAACTGTTTATATCTCCTTTTAATTCTTCTGACTGATCTCTTCCATTTAAATAAGTATTAAACAGGTCAGCCGAAGTACCTTTGATTAATTCACTAACCGAAGGTGTCTTGTCAAAATTCGCTAACTGAGTGCCGTATTTTTTTACAATATTAAGCCCGTCTTTCTTCAATGCTGTATTTTTGGCATCAGACCAATTTTCTTTTTTTACATCATATAAAATCTCCAGGATGGAACCCAGAAGCCCTAAGTCGGTATTCTCCGGAGAAAGGTTTTGTACACCACCTTCTTCTACATCTGTACCGGTAGAAAATCCGGGATTACCCTGCACAGTAATATCATTGACTTTATAGGTGCTTAACAGACTTGCCTGTATATCCGACAAAAGCGATGGCTTTGCAGACACAAATGTTTCTCCAAAAAATCCTCTTTCAGTTTTCCGGCTTAGAGAACTCATACAGGCCTCAATCTTAACTTCACCTATTGTCTTGCCTTTCGCTCCCAATCCGGTTTTAATATCATTAATTATTCTGGCTACATCACTTCCGGAAAGCACTACTCCTGGCCCGCCCTCTTGTAATACCGCAGGCTCATTACCTATCGGTGCACGGCCATGAGCAACTATGTAAATCTTTTCCCTGTTCGCCATTGCAGTAAAGACATCTTCTGAAATTGCACCGGGTATATCCTGCACTGCAATTTCAACTCCCCGTTCAACATTCTGAGCATCAGCAATTTTTTTAGCATCTGCCGGTATAGGCGATCCATTACCATACTTCAAGGCTAAACGCTGTACTACCTTGGTGTTTAAGTGGGCAGATTCAATATTTGACCCCTCCCTTTCTGATTTAAACTGCAGGGCCTTATTACCCATTACATCGGCTTCATTTTCTAAGGCTGTATCGTCATTTATACTTAGCTCTCCCTTCATCTGTAGCGTTGGTTTTACCCTACCCTGCTTTTGCTGAACCACATGCCAGGCTTCATGGGGAAGGTGCCTTTCCTGCCCCGACGCTAAGTGAATATCAGTCCCCTGAGCATAGGCATGAGCCTGCAATTGTGCAGGTTTCGGAGAGTTATAATGCACCTTTACTTCGTCCATAGCATACCCCGACAGATTCTCTATGCCTGATTTCAGATTATCCGGCAAGCCTGTATTATTTTCCTTTTGAGGCATGGATTCAGGTTTGGTCTGAACCGGTGACTTATTGGAGATAGTCTTCAGATTATTAAAGTGATTTAACCCGGGACTTGCATTTGCCATATCCTGATAGGCCTTCAACTGTACTGCCATTGGGTCGACATTTACATCAATACCAGGACCTGCAGATCTAAACCTGTCGGGATATTTTTCCTGCACAACAGAGGTACCGGCAGACACTTTCTGAGTCACCTGATTAGCAGCAGCAGAACCTGTGCTGTTTTTACCTCTTTCTGCAGAATGAATATTCATCGTATCGTTTTCATGATCAGATCTGTAAACAAATCAAAACCTTTAGTATTAAATTTATTAAGGCAGAAATGCAATCACCTTTTGCCATTTGTTAATTGGGTTCTACGATAATCTGAATGAAAGTTTAAAATTATCTCCGAACGATTATTTATTGACTAACGGTCCATTGCTAACTTCTCTTCCCGCTTTATACACCGCAGTAATTTTCCTTGTATTCTGAATGTTCTCCAACGGATTTGCATCCAGCACAAGCAGATCGGCAATCTTTCCCTTTTCTATGCTCCCATAATCCTTATCAATTCGCAGAACGCGGGCTGCATTTAACGTAGCAATACGGATCACATCCTGCGGGCTCAGACCAGCTTCCACCAACAGTTCAAGTTCAAGGTGTTCAGCAAAGCCCTGAGCACGGATGGGGAAAGCACCGGAGTCGGTGCCGAGAGCTACTAAAATACCCGCATCATGAAGCTTCTTCACATTCTGAAGAGCTACCCTGAATGCTGCGGCACTACGGACTGCTGCGGCAGAGGCCCTTTGTTCATTCTGATAGACAGGAGAACTAATCATTTCATACACTCCGGGTTCGAGGGCAGCCTTAAAAAAAGGTTCATCAAGCCAGCTTGGTTTTGACATGTAAGCATGTGCAAACTTGTCGAGCGCAAGTGTTGGAATGTATGGGATCTTTCTCACTTTCATTTGAGTAATCAATGCATCATCTACAACACTGTCGCGGATACTATGTCCAAAAACATCTATTCCGGAACTGATAAGTTGACGAGCATCGGATAAATAATAGACATGCGCCGCCACTCTGCGCTGATACTGATGTGCCTCCTGAATAATCTTCTGATAAATGGCAGGCTTCATTTTAGTTTGAGGAGAACCATCAACCCATATCTTCACCATAGAAGGATTAAGATTATTCAGTTCTTTCATCATACCGGGAATTTGATCGGCAGACACCGGCCGGTAAAGATTACCCATAAAAGATTCCTTACTGACGGCAGGGTCGGGAATATTAAAACCATAGCCACCGGAGAAAAGTCGTGCTCCCGGCAAGAGACCCTGCAATAAGGAATCCCGGAATCTGTTTTCATACAATACAGGTCTGTCGGTACCCAGCGTCTGCACAGTAATAACACCATAATCCTGATACTTTTTTAACTGAGAAAGTACGTTCTCTTTGGTGAAAAATGTACCGCTTTGAGCATTCCCTCTGATCACTCCGACATGCACATGGGCGCTGATCATTGCCGGCATAACTGTCTTTCCTTTCAGATCAATTACATGAGCTCCTGCACTTTTCAAATTGCTTCCAATGGAAGCGATGCGCTCACCCACAATCAGAATATCTGTATTTTCACGTACTTCTCCACCTGCACCCGAAATAAGACGCAGGTTTTTCAATAAAAGCTTTTGTTTCACATCTGGCTGAGCCAGAGTGCTAACTGAAAACAAGAGCAGAAATAAGAAACCAAACTGCCCGAACAATGCGCCTGGATACTTTAAAAACTTGTTCATTGCTAAATAAATGAAGTACAGCTTATCTGCACATTTAATTAAAATTGTAAGATTGTTGAAAATCAGGCTTCCTGCCAGAGTTGCTGCAATTTATTAAGGTCTCTTTTCATATGGGCAAAAATGATCTGCTTATCTGTTGAGATTGTACTTGCTCCGTGCTCTGCTCCCCCCATTGGATATTCAAAGTGAAGTGATACAGGCACTTGTATCTTAAATTCCTTTAAAATTTTGAAATAAGCTTTAAAATCAACCATTCCTTCTCCAAGAGGTACATTCTCAACAACCCAGTTGCCATTCTTCTTAAGCCAGATACAATCTTTTATAGCCAGGATCTTTATATGCGGATGAATTAAATTGAGTCCGTTTTTCCATGACATTCCTCCCTCAACAACCGCATGTCTGATATCATACTGAACTCCGGTATTACGCGGGTCTGCGTTTTTAAGTATCTCCCACAGTTCCCATATGGAAGCCCCTGCAAGATTCCCGGAATGGTTTTGATAGCATCCGGTAATTCCCAGCTTTCTGTTTAATTGACTTAATTCTGCCAATACCTTTTTGAATTGCTCAATAGCCTCGGGTATAGTCTTCGATTCGGGATACTTTAACCAATTCATACGATAATATTTTACCCCAAGCCCCGAAGCAGTCGTAAGTAATTTCTTATCAGTAGGATCATTCGCATCCTGAACTGCTGTGGTAATCATGGTTGAGGCCAGACCCGCTTTTTTTATAGCTTCTACTGCCTTAGGCAAATCCATTTCTACCCGTTCGGGTAAAACGTGTCCTTTGGGACGTACTGTAAGATCTACTCCATCGAAGCCTATACTGGCTGCAGCATCAGCCATTTCACTGTAATTCAGAAATTGCAGATGCTTGGAAAAAACAGAGACGTTTAAAGGATCAAGAACTTTTTTACTCTGTAGTACATCTGCATAAAGATCTGTTGACATAAAGGGAAACAGAGAACCTGCAATAACAGAATTCTTAATAAAATCTCTCCTCGACTTCTTGTTATTTTCAGTATCCATAAATCAATAAAATTAACTGTTCAATACTAAATTCGGGACTCTTGTGAGGTCTTAATTTACACTTTACTATTGGATTATATTTAAAATATGGAAGAAAAATGAGTTCAGCCCATACCATCTTCCCTGATTTCAATATAGCTGAATAAGCTTGGATGAGATCTAAAAAAGGTAAACTTTACTAAAACCTGGTATACCTTTCCCCCGGCAGATTCCATCCCAAAAAGCAATATTACCGGTCTGTATGACCTAAATTCATTTCCGGATTCACCACATCCCTAACCAGACGCTTCAGTTCTTTTATTTCCGGAAAACGCTGCATTTCTTTCCGGTCGAAAATGAGATTGTTATCAACTGTAACCAGGAAGGTCCCACCGGTTTCACTTGGCATAAGCGTTACACCCCCGATCTGATCAGCAAAGGTGGTCAATAGTTCCTGTGCCATGTAGGCAGACCTGAGCATCCATCCGCATTTAGGACAATATTCAATGGTAACGAGGGGTTTCATTCTATTTCAATATTTAATTCAAATAAAGGTAATAGTAAAAAATATCAGAATTCGCTATTGTTAAAGAAACTCAAATACTGTCAGTATTAAGAGGTTTTCAATGGCTGCAGGTGGAGGGATTATAGCAATCAAGGAAAAAATAACACACGCTTTGTTTGGGAAAAGTCTCATTTTCAAATTCCTGAGTTTCGAACTTTCGAATAAACAGCATATTTAACACTGTCTAAATGTGCTGAACACCATTTAGTCATATATTATATGACAGTATTTTACACCTCTTTCGCCACTTTGGCGAACTTATTTCTATACTCAATTGGTGTAAGACCGGTAATTTTTCTGAAAATATCTCTGAATGCTTTAGTGTCGGTATAACCCACGCCATACATGACCTCAGTCACATTCTTTCTGGAAGCTTCAAAGAATTTTTTAGCAGCTTCTATTCTTACACGTTGTATATACTCAACGGGTGTATTATTGGTTGCGTCCTTAAATCTTCGCTCAAAAGTCCGGCGACCAACATTTATAAAATTCGCTAGAACCTCGACAGTAATTTTGTCTTCATACTTCTTGTCTATAAGGTCCTGTACCCTTTGAATGTCTGC
>CAZGWG010000138.1:0-10297 GCA_964529165.1 uncultured Sphingobacterium sp. | reverse complement strand
CTCTATTCTGCCGTTACAGGCATTAGTTTGAGTTATATCTTACTTATTTATACTTCCTCTTCTGTTCTTGGCTGCTTTATCTCGGCATCCCTTCTCTTTGCTGTTATGGCTTTTGCTGGATATACTACTGATCAGGACCTTACAAAGTTCGGCTCCATCCTGATGATGGCTCTGGTTGGGATCATAATTGCCAGCCTTGTAAATTTCTTTCTTGGCAGCAGCCAGTTGGATTATATCATCAGTTTTGTAGGCGTAGCCTTATTTGTAGGATTAACCGCTTATGATATGCAGCGCCTTAAACGTATTGCAGCCGGTATTGAATATGGTGATGCATCTGCCAATAAAATGGTAATCATGGGTGCATTAACCCTTTATCTGGATTTTATCAACCTGTTTCTCATGCTTCTTCGCCTGTTTGGGAATCGCAAGTAAACAGTTACCATCGCTTGCCCCTTATCTGCAAAATTTATTTTGTCCCACAGGTAATGGGCGACCGATAACTTATCCCGGCACTTGCATTTCATCAAAATATCTTGCACTTTTGCACTGCTTATTCAGAAAGATGGAGGGATTAGACCCTGAGAAATCTTAGCAACCTGTGCTAATAAGGTGCTACATTCTATCCCGTATATGCGGGAAAAGATAAGTGAGAGTCAATAAATACCGACTTTTCGAAGATAAGCCTGTTTATAGATACGAGACATTAGGTTTGAGATAACTTACTTTGGTATGCAGTAATCATTGCATTTCACCGATTTTATCTCACATCTCACATCTCATATCTCATATCTTAGGTCATAAATAATATATGAGCATTAGAGAAGAGTTAAAAAAACGAATTTTGGTAATTGATGGTGCTATGGGCACCATGATTCAGCGTTATCAGCTAACAGAAGAAGATTTCAGGGGCGAAAGATTTAAAGACCACCCTTGTGATGTTAGAGGCAACAATGACCTGCTGAACATTACCCGTCCGGATATTATCAAAGCGATCCATGCCGAATATCTTGAAGCAGGAGCAGATATTATCGAAACAAATACTTTCAGTACCCAACGCATTTCAATGGCCGATTACCAGATGGAAGATTTGTCGTATGAAATGAGTTTCGAAGGTGCCCGAATCGCAAAAGAAATAGCGAATGAGTACACACTGAAAAATCCAGATAAACCCCGTTTTGTTGCAGGCGCCCTTGGTCCCACAACAAAAATGGCTTCCATGTCGCCAGATGTTAATGATCCTGGTTATCGGGCAGTTACTTTTGACGAACTGGTTGATGCCTATTACGAGCAGATCAAAGGTCTGATTGAAGGCGGTGCCGATGTATTACTTTTTGAAACGATTACAGATACCCTCATCACCAAAGCTGCACTTTTTGCTGCCAAGAATTATGAGAATGAGAGTGGCAAGAAGATTGATATCATGATCTCCGGAACGATCACTGATGCCAGTGGGAGAACCCTGTCAGGCCAGACCGTTGAAGCCTTTTTAAACTCACTGAGTCATGCCAATTTATTAAGTATCGGACTTAACTGCGCGCTTGGAGCTAAAGATATGCGTCCGCATATTGAAGAACTTTCTCAAAAAGCTGCTTGTTTTATTTCAGCTTATCCGAATGCCGGACTCCCTAATGAGTTTGGAGCTTATGATGAGTTGCCACATGAAACAGCCCATTTAGTTGAAGACTTTATGGAGAATGGCTTTGTCAATATTGTAGGTGGTTGCTGTGGTACAACCCCTGAACATATTAAATGCATTGCTGAAAAAGCTGCAAAATTCCAGCCAAGGGTACCCCCTGCTCCTGAACCTTTTCTGCGGCTTAGCGGACTTGAGCCGGTCACCCTCACTCCCGAAACAAATTTTGTCAATATTGGTGAGCGTACAAATATCACGGGATCTCCTAAATTTTCTAAACTAATCCTTAGTGGCGATTTTGATTCGGCTCTTTCAGTGGCTCGTCAGCAGGTTGAAGGTGGTGCTCAGATCATTGATATCAATATGGATGAAGGAATGCTCGATTCTGAAGCAGCAATGGTTAAGTTCCTTAACCTGATTGCATCAGAGCCGGATATCTCCAAATTGCCTATCATGGTCGACTCCTCCAAATGGAGCGTGATTGAAGCCGGCTTAAAATGCCTTCAGGGAAAAGGGATTGTGAATTCGATCTCTCTGAAAGAAGGAGAAGAGGCTTTTAAAACCTATGCAGGGAAAATTCGCCAATACGGTGCTGCAGTAGTGGTGATGGCATTTGATGAAACCGGACAAGCTGATTCATTGGAGAGACGCAAGGAAATCTGTAAAAGGTCATACGATATTCTTGTGAACGAGGTTAATTTCCCGCCTCAGGACATCATCTTTGACCCGAATATTCTGACAGTAGCTACAGGACTGGAAGAGCATAATAATTATGCAGTCGACTTCATTGAAGCGACCCGATGGATCAAACAAAATCTTCCGCTTGCCAAAGTAAGTGGTGGAGTTAGTAATATTTCATTCTCATTCAGAGGTAATAATACTGTCCGTGAAGCCATGCACTCTGCATTCCTTTTTCACGCAATTAAAGCCGGACTGGATATGGGTATTGTTAATGCCGGTATGCTGGAAGTATATGAAGAAATTCCAAAAGACTTGCTGGAATTAGTAGAAGATGTATTACTAAACCGTCGCCCGGATGCAACCGAACGTCTCGTAGATTTTGCCGAAACTATTAAAACCAAAGGTAAAGTTATTGTCAAAGATGAAGCATGGCGAAAAGGCAATGTGGAAGAACGCTTATCACACTCGCTGGTAAAAGGCATTATCGATTATCTGGATGATGATGTTGAAGAAGCACGTCAAAAATATGCTAAACCACTGGAAGTAATTGAAGGTCCTCTGATGGATGGGATGGGCATTGTAGGAGATCTGTTTGGTCAGGGGAAAATGTTCCTTCCGCAGGTAGTAAAATCTGCAAGGGTTATGAAGAAAGCTGTGGCTTACTTATTACCTTTCATTGAGGAAGAAAAACTTAACAATGTCGACAGCAACCAGCGCAAAAATGCCGGAAAAGTATTGCTTGCTACAGTTAAAGGCGATGTTCATGATATTGGTAAAAACATTGTAGGGGTTGTACTTGCCTGTAATAACTTTGAGGTAATTGACCTTGGGGTTATGGTTCCTGCGCAAAAGATTATTGAGACAGCAAAAGCTGAAAATGTAGATATAATCGGGCTTAGCGGATTGATTACCCCATCGCTGGACGAAATGGTCCATTTCGCAAAGGAAATGGAAAGAGAAGGATTTACTATTCCATTGATCATTGGAGGTGCAACTACTTCGAGGATTCATGCCGCAGTAAAGGTGGCTCCAAACTATTCCGGCCCATCAGTACATGTTCTGGATGCTTCGAGAAGTGTTACAGTTTGCAGTACCTTGATGAGTGATGAAAATCGTGAGGAATATATTACTACAATTCATAATGAATATGCGAAAGCCAGAGAAGCTCATTTAAACAAAAGATCGGATAAGCGTTTTATAACTATTGAAGAGGCAAGGGCCGGCAAATTTCAAATTGATCTGACTACTGCTGTTGCACCTAAACCGACCTTCCTTGGCACCAAATCATTTGTTGATTTTTCATTGGAGGAATTGGTACCATATATAGACTGGACACCATTCTTCCATACCTGGGAACTCAGAGGCAGCTATCCACGAATATTTGAAGATGAGTTTGTGGGAGCCGAGGCCAAGAAGCTTTATGAGGAAGCAAGAGTCTTACTCGATAAGATAATAACGGATAAATCGCTGAAAGCAAAAGGTGTGATTGGTTTCTGGCCTGCAAATTCAGTTGGTGATGATATTGAACTCTATACTGATGAGACCAGAACACAGGTTTACAGAACCATACATACACTCAGACAACAGGCAGAGAAAGCAGCAGGAGAACCTTATTATGCACTTTCAGATTTTATTGCTCCAAAAGAATCGGGTATCGCTGATTACTGGGGTGGATTTGCTGTTACAACAGGAATAGGTTGTGATGAACTGGTAGCAGAGTTTGAAAAGAACTTTGATGATTATAACAGTATCATGGTAAAAGCTCTTGCAGATCGCCTTGCTGAGGCTTTTGCAGAGCGCATGCATGAATTGGTTAGGAAAGAATTCTGGGCCTATTCGAATGATGAATCCCTTAGCTCTGAAGAACTTATCAAAGAAAAATACAGAGGCATTCGTCCTGCACCAGGATACCCTGCCTGCCCGGATCATACCGAAAAAGCAACATTATTTGAAATTCTTGATGCAGAAAAGGCAACCGGAATATATTTAACTGAAAGTTTTGCAATGTATCCAACGGCAGCAGTCAGCGGTTATTATTTTGCTCATCCTCAATCACGCTATTTCGGATTAGGTAAAATCAGCAAAGATCAGGTAGATGATTATGCCCTTCGTAAAGGAATGTCTGTTGAAGAAACAGAGCGATGGCTGAGTCCTAATTTGGGATACTAATAGTTATCAGATAATTTTCATCTCTAATAGCTGGGAAATGATTTAATTCAATATTAATTGAGTTCTTAGATATAAATAGTTCCATTTCTGAATAGTTTAAATTGAAGAAATGCTAAAATGACCTAAATGTTTGGTTAGAAGATAAAAGACTTTCTAAAAATGGTTATTCTGTAAGAGCAAAAGTTTGGTTTAATTAATCAAATACAAAGATGGATATTCCATTATTCTATAAACCAAAAGACTCTAATTAGAAACTCAACTATATCTTAATTATGACTTAGAACATATAGAAGAAGGGAAACTTAATCAACTTTTAATACTAACTAAAACTACAGGAACATTACTAAGTGCTTTCATTAAATATGACCAGCAAATAAAATACATACAGCAATTATTCATATCTGATAACAGATAACCCGCAACCGATAACTAGTACAGATGAAAATCACCGATCACATAAAAAACGCAAAAGGCAAAACACTTTTCTCTTTTGAATTATTACCTCCGATCAAAGGGCACAGTATTCAGGGTATTTTTGATGCGATTGATCCGCTAATGGAATTCAAGCCGCCTTTTATAGATGTTACCTATCTTAGAGAAGATTATATTTATAAACAACACCCAACAGGCCTGCTTGAAAAGCTTGCCTATCGTAAACGCCCGAGTACCGTAGCTACCTGCGCAGCTATTATGAACAAATATGATGTAGATGCCGTTCCACATCTTATTTGTGGAGGATTTACTAAGGATGAGACCGAAAATGCACTGATCGATCTTCAGTTTCTTGGAATAGATAATGTTCTTGCTCTTCGCGGTGATGCACGAAAAAGTGATAGTTCATTTATCCCGACACCCGGGGGACATGCTTATGCTTCTGATCTTGTAAAACATGTCGCAGATATGAACAATGGCAAGTACCTGCACAATGACATAGAAAACTCTGAAAGAACTAATTTCTGTATCGGGGTGGCTGGCTACCCTGAAAAACATTTTGAAGCACCAAACCTTGATACAGACTTTAAATACCTAAAACTTAAAGTGGACATGGGTGCTGAATTTATCGTAACGCAAATGTTTTTCGATAATACCAGGTATGCAGACTTTGTTAAAAAATGTCGGGAAAATGGAATCAATGTACCCATTATACCCGGACTAAAACCAATAACAAGCAGCAAACAATTAATAAGCCTGCCAAAAATTTTCCATCTGGACATTCCGATTGAACTTAGTGATGCTATTCTGGCTTGTAAAGGCGAGAAGGATGTCAAAGATGTAGGTATTGAATGGATGATTGCACAATGCAAAGAACTCAGAGATATGGGAGCTCCGGTACTTCACTTTTATACCATGGGAAATCCGGAACCAACAAAAAAAATTGCATCCGCCCTGTTCTAGAGCTATTTAAACGGAGCAATCTAAATAAATACTTTTTTTATTTGGATTGCTTCTAAATAATGCGATCTTTGTACTAAATGTTAGCAAATAACTCCACCATTTCATCTGAATTAATTGAAGTATTTATTACTCCAAAGGGTGGTATTTATCAATCTGACAAGGAAAATTGTCTATTCCTTAACTTTTCCGGGAAAACCTCCCAACTCAGTTTTCAGTCACTGAATGATCTGAAAAAAATAATAGACAAGGTTGATCTTGGACACATGTGCACATTAATTGAGCATGCTGATATTGAAATAATACTGTTAAAAGATCATTGTTTTGTACTATCAGGAATTGAGATAATATACCTCAAAGAAATACTGCATGGCGCCTTCACCATGTTCAGACTCAATCACATCATTACTGATTGTCTTGACCGTCTGGTAATATCTTAATTTAGATTAACTCCATATTGTTCATAAATTAAATACCTGTTATTTATTTATTTAAGTTTGTAATAACAAACATTATAAATACTTGAACTATGAAAGATTTGATGCGCATTAAAACCCTTCTTTCTGCGGAAATAGAAACTCTTCTTAACCAACAGGTAAAAAAAGAAGCACATTCTTCAGCTATCTATTTATCAATGGCTTCATGGTGCGATCGTAATGGCTTTGCAGGATCGGCGGATTTTTTCTTCAAACAATCGAATGAGGAGAGGGAGCACCAGCTAAAAATATATAAGTACATTCTTGATATGGGCGGTACAGCAATCTCCCCCGAAGTGACTAATATTAAAAATGAATTTGGCGCCTTCCGCGAAGTATTTGAGGATGCGCTTGATCAGGAAATTGCAATCACACAATCATTTAAAAACATTGTTGCCCGCTGTCATAAGGAACAGGATTACGTTACACTTGAATTCCTCAACTGGTTCCTAAGAGAGCAGCGTGAAGAAGAATATATAGCTCGAAGGGCTTTGGAACTATTCGAGGTTATTGGAGAAAATGGAACAGGTTACTGGGATATTGATAAGAATATCGGGAATATTAAGTATTCTCCAGAATAATATAAAGGCTGTCTGAATAGGCAGCCTTTATCATTTATGGTTATACTAGTCCTGAAAAATAGCCATTTGCTCAAGCATATCTACCATTAACTAAGCTCCCTTCAGCCATTATAAAAATTTTTGTAAATTGCTAAACGCTGACAGGGTTTTAAACCCTGTCAGCGTTTAGCAAACATAGCTATGAAACGATCACTGCTTTTTATTTTCTCTGCCCTGGCACTGATTATCTGCCTGGCATGCGGCCTTTCAATCCCGAATACTTCAGGGATTTCTTCAACAGCTTATTTCGATGACGCAAGCCTCACCCACTTACCCCAGGCCCCAACTTTACATTCCCTCGATGCTGCATTTGGAGATGTGGACAAAGACGGAGACCTGGATATTGTTATAGCAGTAGAAAACGATGTCAACAGGTTATATCTTAACGATGGCAGCGGCAGGTTTACATGGAAACAAGGAGTATTTCGGGAAGCTAAAAACGATTCTGAACATGTACGTCTCAGCGACTTCAATAATGATGGCAATCTGGATGCAGTCTTTGTGGCGGAAGACGATCAGACACCGGAATTATATCTTGGTAATGGCGATGGCACTTTTCGGGATCTCAGCGACGAACTTCCATCTAAAAGTGAAGGCAATGGCCTTGCTGTTGCTGATGTCAACGGAGATGGCCTTCCAGATATCTTAGTTGGCAATTCGGGTTCAAAGGGTCAGAATTTTCTATGGCTTAACAACAAACAAAAACCAGGAAGTTTTAGCGATCGCACCTCAACAAACCTACCTGCAATAAATGATGCGACACAAGATATTAAACTTGCTGATCTGGATGCTGATGGTGACCTGGATATAGTTATAGCTAATGAAATTCCACCAAACAGGATATTAATAAATAATGGCAAGGGGCAATTTACAGAAAAAGCCAATCAGCTGGAATTACTTGTACCGCTTCATACACGTGAAACAGTTCTGTTTGATGCCGATGGCGACGGTGATCAGGATATTCTCTTTGCTAATCTTACCAATAATGGCGGAGAATGGGATAAAGATCCGCAGACCAGGCTCCTTATAAATAATGGAAAAGGCTTTTTTAAAGATGAAACTAATGCAAGAATGCCTGAAAATAAATTCTCTACTTATGCTGCAAATATAATCGACTTTGATGGAGATGGTCATCCCGATATTTTGTTGAGCGCAATTACTATTCCGGGTTTTAAAGCAGACAAGGTTAGGGCTTATAGAAATAATGGGCGAGGCAAATTTACCGATATGAGCAAAGAAGTTATTCCCGATGAAACCTCCGGCCGTTCATGGGGTATTTGCATAGGCGATGTGAATAAAGACGGGATCCCGGATGCATTTATTGGTGGCTGGGGAACTCAGGCAAGATTACTGCTCGGGAAAAAGGCTAGGCAATAACCTATCATTTATCTTTCGATATCTCTTCAAGTAATCTGAGTACATCCTTAGAGGTATACTCCTTCAGCCAAATATTTGCAGGTTGAGCAGAAAGCACAGGAGCAAATTTACAACGGTCGGTACATTCAGTGATAATAAGCTCAATATCGGCTTTCACTGCCTTGCTTTTCAGATAATGCTTCAGATTTTTGTACAATTCCCTGCTTCCCCGCTTGGAGCATTTGCTGCCCATACAGATATAGATTGTATTTTCAGGAATATGAAATTTACTCATACAATCAAAGTACGATTTTTTGGGGGAATTTGGAACAATGCTTGGGAATTGGACTTTAGCTATCCGGACTTAAAAAGTACTGGATAACTAAAACCTATCCTCAATCTATTATTAATCTCCAGACAGCAAATACCTTTTAAAGCCTTCGAACTCCTTGCCTAAACTGAACGCAAGTCTATCCTTTCCTTCAAGTTCCTGAACCTGCGCGGGCACCTCAATCTTCGCCGCTATCTCCTTCGAAAAAATATCAGGAAACTTACATGGATGCGCTGTTGAAAGAAATACCATTTCTGCGGTTTCATCTGGATGATCTTTTAGCCATTGCACCGAAGCCAGCCAGGCAATAGCTGTATGAGGACACATGATATAGTGCTGCCCATTATAAACTTTCTCTATTGCGCTAAGCGTTTCTGCATCTGTAAAAGTATATGCAGTAAGTAACTCTTTCAGCTTTGCAATATCCCCTTTAAACAAGTCCATAATCCTCACCCAGTTACTTGGATCACCCACATCCATAGCATTCGACCAGGTCTGAACACTTGGCTTGGCCTGATAAATTCCAGTTTTTAGGAATGCCGGAACCGTATCATTAATATTAGTAGCAGCAATAAACTGCTTTACAGGCAAACCCATTTTCCATGCAAGTAAACCAGCACCAATATTACCGAAATTACCACTTGGCACAGAAAAAATTACTTCCTTTTTCCCTGTCCGCTGGATCTGTGCATAGGCATAAAAATAATAGAATGTTTGTGGAATGAGCCTCGAAATATTAATTGAATTTGCTGATGTGAGACGAAATTTCTCCTTTAGCTCAGTATCATTGAATGCCTGTTTTACCAATGCCTGACAATCATCAAAAGTGCCATCAATCTCTACCGCACGAATATTATGTCCATTAGTTGTTAACTGCAGCTCCTGTATGAAGCTAACCTTGCCCTTTGGAAATAGGATTGTTACCCTTACATTCGGTACACCAAGAAAACCAAGAGCCACTGCTCCTCCTGTATCTCCGGATGTGGCCACAAGTACATCCAGTTCTTTCTCTCCCTCCTTCAAAAAATAACTCATCACACGACTCATGAATCTCGCACCAAAATCCTTGAATGCCAGTGAAGGACCATGGAAAAGTTCCAGCACATTTACCTGTTCTGAAAGTTGAACAACAGGCGCATCGAAATTAATTGCATCTTCGATAATAGCCCTCAGATCAGTTTCAGGAATCGCATCTTGAAGAATATCCTTAGATACTCGGAATGCAATTTCCGGCAAACTATATTTATGCAGATTCGCAATAAATTCAGACTCCATTACCGGAATAGTTAACGGCATATACAAACCCTTATCTGCGGGCAAACTATTGAATACTCCCTCTTTGAAAGGAACTCTTAAATCTTTATTGTTGGTACTATATAAAATCATTAATCTAATATTATTGGTCCCTGAGCATTAATTGGCGACCTGTACGCTATACTTTCTGTATCCAGCCATCTGAAATGAGCCTGTAACTTTTCATTAATCCGACGGGCATCCTCATCATTTCTTGTAAATGTAAAAACCGAAGGCCCTGAACCAGAAATCCCAAAACTCAATGCCCCGTTTTCCATCGCAATTTCTCTTAATCTGTAAAAATCAGGAATCAGGATCGACCTAACCGGCTCAACAATTACATCCT
>CAZGWG010000137.1:0-10332 GCA_964529165.1 uncultured Sphingobacterium sp. | reverse complement strand
CAAACATTCTATGGAAGAAGGCGGATGGGATCTTAATTCTGTTGATAAGGAAGCACTAAAAGATTCTAAAGCTACTTTGGTGTTCGGACAAATGAATGAGCCTCCTGGTGCGCGTGCCCGGGTTGCTTTGTCAGGTCTGACCGTAGCTGAATATTTCCGTGATGGTGATGGAGAAGGACAAGGAAAAGATATTCTTTTCTTCGTTGATAATATCTTCCGTTTCACTCAGGCAGGTTCTGAGGTTTCCGCACTTCTTGGACGTATGCCATCTGCAGTAGGTTACCAGCCAACACTGGCAACTGAGATGGGATTGATGCAGGAGCGGATCACATCCACTAAACGTGGTTCAATTACATCTGTACAAGCTGTTTACGTACCTGCGGATGATTTGACTGACCCTGCACCGGCTACAACATTTGCTCACCTTGATGCTACAACTGTATTATCACGTAAAATCGCTGAGCTTGGAATCTACCCTGCTGTGGATCCTTTGGATTCAACATCTCGTATTCTGAATGCCGCTACACTTGGTGATGAGCATTATGGCACTGCACAACGTGTGAAAGAAATCTTACAGCGTTATAAAGAATTACAGGATATCATTGCCATTCTTGGCATGGACGAGTTATCTGAAGAAGACAAACTGGTAGTAGGTCGTGCCCGCCGTGTACAACGTTTCTTATCTCAGCCTTTCTTCGTAGCTGAACAGTTCACCGGATTAAAAGGTGTATTGGTTGACATCAAGGATACTATCAAAGGATTTAATATGATTATGGACGGAGAAGTGGATGAATATCCTGAAGCTGCTTTCAACCTTGTAGGTACAATCGAAGATGCAATTGAAAAAGGCAAAAAATTACTAGCTGAAGCAAACGCCTAAATAGGTATCAGGTATGAGCTATGAGCACACGCACCTGATACCTGATACCTCATACCTGAAACCTCATACCTGAAATATGAAACTAGAAATATTAACCCCTGATAAGAAAGTTTTTGAAGGCGAAGTAAGATCCGTAACGGTACCTGGTACTATGGGATCTTTCGAAGTACTTAAAGATCATGCTCCTGTCATATCAACTCTCGAAGACGGCAAAGTGATTATTCGTACAGATAAAGATGAGGAAACTATTTTTATTAAAGGCGGAGTGATTGAAGTACTTAATAATAATATCATGGTACTTGCTGAAGGAACACAGAACTCCTGAATCACATACACAAAAAAAGCCCCTCAGATCAGCAGATCGAGGGGCTTTTTTTGTGGTCCAAATTTTAATTTTTTTCTGCTCTCAGTCTGATTTCAGGCAGAAATCAGGCAATTTGAACTAAGCAAAAATACCATGAACCGAAAACCCAAAACCGTTTTGGTATATTTACACAATATTAGATATAGGTATTTTAGCTAAAAAACAGAATAAAATATTGAAATAATAAAATTATCGACATTTTATTCTAATTTAAAAAAAATGCTTTACCTATTGATACTTAAATACGAAGGCCTTAAATTGAGATTTAAATGAAACAGGAAATCATAAACGTTTGTATAATGAATGGCGCTTTAAATCTTAATTTTCTTAAACTGACTATTCCGGGTATACTTTCCCTCATTTATATTCTGATTTATATTCTTCTCGTCCCTTCCGTTAAGGTGTAAGATCTTTTAAAATTAAATAAAAAAGACCAACGCCTTCCTTATAACAGAAAGGCTTTTTTTTTAGATAAAATATAGTCAAAAATAGAAACTAAGATATAAGAATCTGAACAATGGAACTTAATAAATACAGTAAAACAATCACCCAGGACCCAACCCAACCAGCCTCTCAAGCCATGTTATATGGAATTGGATTAACCAGAGAAGATCTGGCCAAGGCACAAGTAGGCATTGTAAGTATGGGTTATGATGGCAATACCTGTAACATGCACCTGAATGAACTTGCTCAAGTGGTTAAGAAAGGTGTCTGGAATAATGACCTCGTTGGTTTAATGTTTCACACCATTGGTATAAGTGATGGTATAACTAATGGTACTGAGGGTATGCGTTATTCTCTTGTATCCAGAGACCTGATTGCAGATTCTATAGAAACTGTTTGCGGAGGGCACTATTACGACGGACTTATTGCTTTGCCTGGTTGTGATAAAAATATGCCAGGAGCGATCATGGCAATGGGACGTTTGAACAGGCCGGCAATTATGGTCTATGGCGGAAGTATCCATTCAGGAAATTATAAAGGACAATCCTTAAATATTGTTTCTGCATTTGAGGCTTTAGGTCAGAAACTGGCTGGCAACCTTAATGAAGAAGATTTTCAGGGTGTCATAGAACGTGCTTGCCCGGGTGCAGGTGCCTGCGGTGGTATGTATACTGCAAATACGATGGCCTCAGCAATTGAAGCAATGGGAATGAGCCTGCCTTATAGTTCAACGTATCTGGCATTGAGCGAAGAGAAGAAACAAGAATGTCTGGATGCAGGAAAATACATCAGAATACTGCTTGAGAAAGACATCAAACCTAGAGACATCATGACAGAAAAGGCATTTCACAATGCCATAGTAACTGTAATGGTTCTGGGTGGTTCGACCAATGCGGTTCTGCATTTAATTGCTATGGCCAAATCCGTCGGAATTAAACTGGACCTTGCCTATTTCCAGAAAGTAAGTGATGAAACCTCAGTTATTGCTGATCTCAAACCAAGTGGCAAATACATGATGGAAGATGTTCATGCAATTGGAGGATTACCTGCTGTACTAAAATATCTATTGAAAAAGGGATTACTTCATGGTGATTGCCTGACTGTTACCGGGAAAACATTGGCAGAAAATGTGGCAGATGTAGCTGATCTTAATTTTGAGAATCAGGATGTAATTTATCCTTACGAAAATCCGATTAAGAAAACCGGACATTTGCAAATGCTATACGGTAACCTTGCTCCTCAGGGATCTGTCGCTAAAATAAGCGGGAAAGAAGGTGAATCATTTACCGGACCCGCTCGTGTATTTGATGGCGAATTTGAATTAATACATGGCATCAGCAGTGGTAAAGTAAAAGCAGGTGATGTTGTTGTTATCAGGAACGTTGGTCCTAAAGGTGCGCCGGGTATGCCCGAAATGCTTAAGCCAACCTCTGCAATCTTTGGAGCAGGCTTAGGTGCCTCAGTGGCGCTCATCACTGATGG
Organism: uncultured Sphingobacterium sp.; assembly: GCA_964529165.1. GTDB lineage: Bacteria > Bacteroidota > Bacteroidia > Sphingobacteriales > Sphingobacteriaceae > Daejeonella. The sequence continues at coordinate 7,162 of CAZGWG010000137.1, read as the reverse complement.
ACGTTTCTCTGGAGGAACACATGGATTTGTGGTCGGACATATTACCCCGGAAGCGTTTGAAGGAGGAAATATAGGTCTTGTTAAGGATGATGATATCATTCAGATTGATGCTACTAAAAACTCTATCGATGTGCTGATCACAGCCGAAGAAATGGAACACAGAAGGAAATTATGGCAACAACCAGAACCTCCTGTTAAGAACGGAGTACTATTTAAATATTTCAAACAGGTAAAGAACGCAAGCGAAGGCTGTGTTACTGACGAAGAATAATGAAATGATCAGATGAATTGGTTCATCTGACCATTGATCCAAACACATAAATAAATTATTATGGAAATTGAGCAGCAGGCATTGAGTAACCCTACAGGAGTTGAAACGATTGAAATTTCAGGTTCTGTAGCCCTTCTCGAAGCATTGATCGCCGAAGGTACCGAAGTAATATTTGGATACCCGGGCGGGGCAATTATGCCGATCTATGATGCCTTGTACGATTACAAGGAAAAATTAAACCATATTCTGGTTAGGCACGAACAAGGTGGAATTCATGCCGGACAGGGTTTTGCCAGAACATCTGGCAAGGTAGGTGTAGTATTTGCAACCAGCGGTCCAGGTGCAACCAATCTGGTAACCGGATTAGCAGATGCAATGATCGACAGTACCCCTATGGTGTGTATAACCGGACAGGTATTTGCCCATCTTCTCGGTACTGATGCATTTCAGGAAACAGATGTAATCAATATCACCACCCCTGTCACAAAATGGAATTATCAGGTTACTGATGCTACTGAAATTCCTGAAGTTATAAGCAAGGCTTTCTATATCGCAAGAAGCGGCAGGCCTGGACCTGTGCTGATTGATATTACAAAGAATGCTCAAATACAAAAATTCGATTACAGTGGTTATACCCCATGTAATCATATTCGTAGCTATCGGCCTAAGCCGCTCATCCGCAATGAATATATAGAACAGGCTGCAGCCCTGATCAATCAGGCAAAAAAGCCATTTGTTTTGTGGGGACAGGGGGTAATTTTGGGTGAAGCTGAATTAGAATTCAAAGCTTTCGTTGAAAAGAGTGGTATCCCATCTGCATGGACCATTCTGGGAGCAGGAGCCATCCCGACAGATCACCCATTGAATGTGGGCATGCTGGGTATGCATGGAAATTATGGTCCGAATGTATTAACCAATGAATGTGATGTGATGATTGCGATTGGAATGCGATTTGACGATCGTGTTACCGGCCGTCTGGATAAATATGCCAAACAGGCTAAAATCATCCATCTGGATATCGATCCTTCAGAAATTGATAAAAATGTGCAGACAACAGTTCCTGTTTGGGGCGATTGTAAAGAGACCTTACCTGCTTTAACAGACCGGATTGAACAGAAAACTTATCCTGAATGGCTGCAGAGATTCAGAGATTTCGAGCAGAAAGAAATAGAAGCCGTAATCAATAACGAATTAAATCCCGGTTCAGGCGAACTAACAATGGGTGAAGTAATTAGTCATCTAAATGAATTAACTCAGGGTGAAGCGATTATTGTTACAGATGTTGGCCAGCATCAAATGGTTGCCTGCAGGTATGCAAAACTGAATAAAACAAGAAGTAATGTAACCAGTGGAGGTCTTGGAACTATGGGATTTGCCTTACCGGCAGCCATAGGGGCAAAATTTGGGGCACCTGAACGTACAGTTGTTGCTGTAATCGGCGACGGGGGCTTCCAGATGACCCTTCAGGAATTAGGCACAATCATGCAGAGTAATATCGATGTTAAGATCCTGATTCTGAATAATAGATTTCTTGGAATGGTAAGACAATGGCAGGAACTCTTCAATCAGCACCGTTATTCCTTTGTTGATATAGAAAGTCCTGATTTCGTTGCCCTTGCTGCTGCCTATAAAATTAAGGGTAAGAGCATTTCAGAGCGTGGGGATATTTCCTCTTCATTAAAAGAAATGCTGGAACACAAAGGTTCTTTCCTGCTTGAAGTAATGGTTACCAAGGAAAATAATGTATTCCCGATGGTACCACAGGGATGCAGTGTGAGTGAGATCAGATTGAAATAATAATCAGCAAACAAACTGATCTGAAAAAACAGAAATTATGAGCAATCAAAATAATACAGAAAAACCGGAAGGTAAACAGGAATTCACAATTACCGTTTATACTGAGAACCAGATTGGGCTCCTTAACCGGATTGCGATTATCTTCACCCGTCGCAAAATAAATATTCATAGTCTCAATACCTCGCCTTCTGAGATCGAGAGCATTCACCGCTTTAATATAGTGGTTCAGGAGACTGAGGATGTTGTCAGAAAACTCTCAAGACAAATTGAAAAGCAGGTTGAGGTCCTCAAAGTTTATTTCAATACCAATGAAGATATTATCTGGCAGGAAATGGCTCTTTATAAAGTACCTACAGATATAATTGCAGAAAAGGCCAGTGTAGAGCGTTTACTTCGTGAAAACGGAGCCAGGGCGGTTGTTATCCGCAAAGATTATACAGTATTTGAAACAACTGGTCACCGGGAAGAAACGGATGCTCTGATTAAAATACTTCAACCATTCGGTTTGATCGAATTTGTGCGCAGTGCACGTGTCGCTATTATCAAGAATAGTGATGGCTTTAATCGTAAGCTCCGCGAATTTGAAAAAGCAGAACCCGGTGATGATGTAATTGAAAATGAATATCTGAACAAAGGTCAGCGGATATTCACCATGTAAGCTCAATAAACAGACAACTTTAAATCAAAATCATTAAATAAAAAACAAAAAAGTAAAAACAAAAACAATATGGCAAAGATCAATTTCGGTGGAGTTACAGAAGAGGTAGTAACCCGCGAAGAATTCCCCTTAGACAAGGCTCGTGAAGTTCTGAAAGATGAAACTGTAGCAATTATCGGTTATGGTGTTCAGGGTCCGGGACAAGCATTAAACCTGCGCGACAATGGTATTAGAGTGATTATCGGACAGCGCAAAGATTCAAAAACATGGGATAAAGCTATTGCTGATGGATGGGTTCCAGGCGAAACTCTTTTTGAAATTGAAGAAGCTGCCGAAAAAGGTACAATCATTCAATATCTTCTGTCAGATGCTGGTCAGATTGCACTTTGGCCAACTATCAAAAAATACCTTACTCCAGGAAAAGCACTTTATTTTTCTCATGGATTTGGTATCACTTACAAAGAGCAGACAGGTATTGTTCCTCCTGCTGATATTGATGTGATTCTGGTTGCTCCAAAAGGGTCAGGTACGTCATTACGTCGTCTGTTCCTGGCTGGAAAAGGTTTGAATTCCTCATTTGCAATCCATCAGGATGCAACAGGAAAAGGAAGAACCCGTGCAATTGCATTAGGAATCGGAGTTGGATCAGGATACCTTTTCGAAACTGATTTCCGTAAAGAGGTTTACTCTGATTTAACCGGTGAGCGTGGAACTTTGATGGGAGCAATCGCAGGTATCTTCGAAGCACAATACAATACGCTTCGCAGAAACGGACACTCTCCTTCTGAAGCATTTAACGAAACTGTTGAAGAACTTACTCAAAGTCTGATGCCTTTGGTAGCAGAGAACGGTATGGACTGGATGTACGCGAACTGCTCAACAACTGCACAACGTGGAGCTCTAGACTGGAAAGGACGTTTCCGCGATGCAACTCAACCTGTATTTGATGAATTATATGAAAGTGTAGCATCAGGTAAAGAGGCTGAACGTACAATTAAATTGAACAGCCAACCTGATTATCGTGTAAAACTTGAAGCAGAGCTGAAAACACTTCATGATAGCGAGATCTGGCAGGCAGGTCAGGCAGTTAGAAGTTTACGCCCTGAGAATCAACCTGAGAAGTAATAAGTTATAAGTAAAAGTTGTAAGTTATAAGTAAAACGCCCTTGTGCAGAAACTTAAAACTTACAACTTATAACCTACAACTAAATGGCACATACCCTGTTTGATAAGATCTGGAATAAACATGTTGTCAGCAGAAATGCCGGGTTTCCGGACACCTTATACATTGATGTTCACCTCATCAATAAAATAACAAGTGCCGAAGCTTTTGAAGGTTTAAGAAAACGCAATGTCTCAGTATTCAGACCCGGACAAACACTGGTTTTGAAAGACCCGGCTTTTAGCCAGCATTTGCCCATCTCAGACCTCTCGCGATTTCAGCTTGACCTCTTTAACAAGAATTGCAGTGATTTCAGATTAGAAAATTTTGAACAGAATATTGTTGACCATGCCGACTCCTTAATTGCCTATCCGGGACAGACTCTGATTTTTGACCAGAATCATACAGATGATCTTGGAGCTTTTGGAGTATTATCTATCAGTATTAATGAATTATTGGTAGAACAGGTTTTAGCAACTCAATGCCTGCTGACATACAAGCCTAAACGAATGAAGGTAGAAGTGAATGGCAGATTGGCAAAGGGACTTGGGGCAAAGGATATTAATCATTTCCTGCTTTCAGAAATATCTGCAGCAGAAGCAAATGGTTATTTTATAGAGTATTCAGGTAATACTATCCTTGAACTGGATATGGAAGGCCGGATTACTATTTGTAATATGAGCAGGGAAATCGGAGCTCTTGGCGGACTGATAGCTCCGGATGAGACCACTTTTGAATACCTGCGCAGTAAAGGAATTATGCCTGATAATGAAAGTGAAGAAGATACCCTTTCATTCTGGCAAAGTCTGTATTCTGACGAAACCTGTGTCTTTGACGAGGTTCTTGAGTTCGATGCAGAAGATATTGGTCCGGGGAACTATGGCATTGGCCTTTCCAGGTTAATACAATCTAAACCGGCAAATGAAAGATCAGAAATGATCACCCATGATGGAGCAGCGATAATTGCAGGTTATAATGACACTGATTATCTCTTAAATCATCTGGATAGTATTGAAAACTACGAAAGTACAACGATATATAAAATTTTCGATGGGGCTTAAGCTCCATAATTATAAGATCAGAGCCCGTCAAATCAGGCAAGAAATAGAGTAAATACTCTGTTAAATAAAAAAATATGTTACACGACCCAAACCGCATTTATATTTTTGACACCACCTTGAGGGATGGAGAACAAGTACCCGGATGTCAGTTATCTACCGTTGAAAAGATCGAAATAGGCAAAGCCCTCGAAAAACTTGGAGTAGATATCATTGAGGCCGGCTTCCCTATTTCAAGCCCGGGTGATTTCCAAAGTGTGGTTGAACTCTCAAAAGCTGTTCGTGAGCCGGTTATATGCGCGTTGACCCGTGCAAATAAAGGAGATATTGATTCAGCAGCAGCAGCCTTAAAGTTTGCTAAACGACCAAGAATTCATACCGGAATCGGTTCATCTGACAACCATATTAAATACAAATTTAACAGTACAAGGGAAGCAATTCTTGAACGTGCCATAGAGGCGGTAAAGTATGCTAAAAGCTTTGTTGAAGACATTGAGTTCTATGCAGAAGATGCCGGAAGAGCTGATAATGTGTTTCTGGCTCAAATGGTCGAAGCTGTTATTGCAGCCGGAGCCACGGTAGTAAATATCCCAGACACAAACGGATATTGCCTGCCTGAACAATATGGAGAAAAAATCCGCTTCCTTAAAGAGAATGTTAAAAATATTGACCAGGCAATCATTTCTGTTCATTGTCATAATGATTTGGGACTGGCCACTGCCAATAGTATTGCCGGTATTCAAAACGGAGCCAGACAGGTAGAGTGTACCATTAACGGAATTGGAGAACGTGCCGGGAATACCGCTCTTGAAGAGATCGTGATGATTCTAAAAACTCACCGTAGCCTGAATTTTACACATCATGTAAACAGCAGGCACCTGTATGAACTTAGTGGAATGGTAAGCCGTATGATGCGTATGCCTGTTCAGCCTAATAAGGCCATCGTTGGAAAAAATGCGTTTGCACATAGCTCAGGGATTCATCAGGATGGCGTTTTAAAACATCGTGAAACATATGAAATCATCAACCCTGAGGATGTGGGTATCGATCAGTCTGAAATCATACTTACTGCACGAAGCGGCAGGCATGCCCTGAATCATCATCTTGAACGTTTGGGATATACCATGGATCGCATCGATCTCGATCAGGTTTATGATAGATTTCTTACTATGGCTGATGGCAAAAAAGAAATCAGAGACGATGATATTCTGTTACTTATGGGCGATAAGGCCGAATCAAATTATAAAGACGGCCTTTCAATCAAAAGTTTGCAGGTAACATGCGGCGATCAGGCAAGTCCGGAGGCTACCGTTAAGTTATTTTACAAAGGTGCGGTTAACGAGGCTACCTCAGCAGGAAACGGACCTGTAGACGCCACAATTAAAGCAATTGAGAAAATAATTGGCAGAAGATTCAATATCAAAGAATTTAATATACATGCCATACAAAGTGGTAGTGATGATGTCAGTAAAGTAGATATGCTGGTGATTGATGAAGGTAAATCATACAAAGGTTATGGTTTCAGCACTGATATTGTACGTGCTTCTGCAAATGCTTACCTGGATGCCCTGAATAAATTTGTTTAGGAGTTATAATTAATAAATTAAAGTGAATTAAAGGTATTAGATTCTAATTGTTAAATCACTCAAAATCTAAATACTAAGTACTGTGTACTAAATACTAATAGAAAAAATATGAGCAAGACATTGTTTGACAAAGTGTGGGATTCTCACGTAGTTCGTAAGATTGAAGGCGGACCTGATGTGCTATTTATAGACCGCCACATGGTTCATGAAGTTACGAGTCCTGTAGCCTTTCTTGGTCTGAAAAACAGAGGACTTAAGGTATTATATCCTGAGCGTACATTTGCTACCGCCGATCATAATACCCCAACAATTAATCAACATTTACCGGTAGCAGATCCTCTTTCAGCAAATCAGTTGAAAGCACTGGAATCCAATTCAAAAGAACATGGAATCAGTTACTGGGGATTAGGCCATCAGAAAAATGGAATTGTCCATGTAGTTGGTCCTGAATACGGAATCACGCAACCGGGTGCAACCATAGTTTGCGGCGATTCGCATACTTCGACACATGGCGCATTTGGTGCAATCGCTTTTGGTATTGGTACTTCTGAAGTAGAAATGGTCCTGACTACTCAGTGTATCATGCAGCCAAAGCCAAAGAAAATGCGGATTAATGTAAACGGAAAATTA
>CAZGWG010000136.1:0-10356 GCA_964529165.1 uncultured Sphingobacterium sp. | reverse complement strand
GTCAGCCAGGAACATGACCTTACATAACCTTTCAGCGCCTCTTCTTACTACGCCAAATACCTGTGAAGTTACTTCTTTGAGCAAGCCATTATAAATTTCGGCAACACGTATCTCACGTGCCAAAGAGTTAATCTGATCAGAACGGAAACCTAATAAAACTTCAACAGGTTCAGCTTTCCTTTGAATACCGGCCTTCTCTTCAAGACCGATAACTTTGTAATAATTCCAACCCTTTGCCCATTTTTTCCAGGCCGTTGGAAGGCTATCTACAGTACCGAACTGGCTCCCATTGACCAATGGCTTACCGGGATTTTCATATTCATTCTGAGCCTGAATCCCTGTATTCCTGATGGAGTCACTTAATGACCGTACCATCCTGAAATCTTTTTCATCCCAGGCTTTCTGCATTAATTTCATTTTATCCTCAAAACTATCCGAATGCTTTTTAAACAAATCAGTTTCAGAGGCAATAATATCACTTACAAATTCCTCAACAATTTTATTTTCAAAGGCATTTGTTTTAAAAGGCATTCCTAAACCGGCCATACCCAATAAACCCATGCCTAAGAATTTCCTCCTTTTCAACTGAAAATCTGATTTGGTGCTATTTTCAGAAGAATACTGCGCCTCATAACAAGACATATCCATTTCATTTCCATCAGTTGCAAGGTTATGATCTGTTGAAGCAGAAAAGTTCTTATTGGATTTTATCATAAGATTAAAACGATAGAAATTCATTAAAAAAATGAGCAACCTTCAAATCCGCCAATAGACTTAATCCATTTTCAGGTAAGCGAAGGGTTTTAAGTAAAAAAAATGGCAAGAACTTCATAGATACCAATTGACAGGTAAATTAGGGCATACCTGCATCAACAGGTATGCCCAGGGTATTATGATGATGTGATTTTTAAATTAAGTACTACTCATAACTCTATGAGACTTAATTTGATTTTGATTTGTCCCACCACAAACGGGTAGCAACATTATCCGGACCACCACCTAACAATGGAACAGCAGCTTTTACTGCAGCGCCATTAGCAATGATCTCCCTGTCAAGGAAGGATATTCTTCTGATCATCTTATCCGGTGATATATCCGGATTCTGAGAATTTAACAATGGATAAAACTTTGGATATCCTGACCTTCTGATACTAGCCCATGCCTCATGAGATTCAGGGAATAATGCGATCCACTTCTGGGTTCCGATTTGTTCACGTTGCTTCTCAACATCGCTGGCAAATTTCACTGGTATATCAGTTAAAGCAGGTGTTGGGAATGCATTTACAGGCGCAATAGGCAGGCTTGTACCATTAATATAGGTAGAAATCACTGTGCTATTAGTAATATCATGTTCGCGCATTGAAGTTTCAATACCCTTCTCATATAATTCCTTAGCAGTTCCTCCCATGTTACAACCATTCAAAGCCCCCTCCGCTCTTAAAAAATAAGCCTCTGAAGCATAAAGAACAGCTTGAGGAGTAGTAGTCATGTTGGCAGGCTGATATTTTGGACCAACAGCAGAATTACTATTAATACTGTTCTGAGGCATATTTTGTTGTGCAACGGTCATACCATTTCGCACTCCATGGAATTTACCATCGCTAAGTGCCGGACTCCAAAACACAGGTAAACGTGGATCATTGTAACCAACTAATAAGCTCTCCATAGTGGTACTCATCCTGGAACCATTTCTTCCCATGAAGTTATTTAATCCATTATTAAAATCGGCAGAAGTTTTGAAAAAGGCTGCATCTGCTGCGTCTGTCATTACACCTCCGGCAAATGCTTTTTCAGCCTCTTCTTTAGCTTTAGCAGGCTCAACATCTGATATCCTTAATGCCAAACGAAGACGCAAGGTATTACCAAACTTTAACCATTTAGCATTATCTCCGTTGAAAATAAGATCCTTTGTTGCAAAAGAAGGTTTAGCCAGGTTATTTTTCAGATCGGTTGTTGCTTCATCCAATTCCTTGAAGAAATCAAAATAAATGCTCTTCTGATCATCATAGTTCACAACACTGGTATCCTTTCCAATTTTAGAATAAGGAATCGGGCCAAAATAATCTGTTAAACGCTGAAAAGCATAAACCTTCCAAATCCTGGCAACTGCATTCATACTAGGTTCTTTTCCGCCTTTAGTTGCCTCTATAATATTTACAAGTTTAGGCATAGTGTTCACATAAGTACCAGGCCAGATATCCATCCATCTTTGAACGATAACATATCTGTGTGACTCCTGTGCCGGATTTGTACCTGCGAAATGTTGGGAATATACTCCGGCAAATAGAAGCATGGTTGTTTCGTTATAACCAGCTCCAAGTCCGCTAACCAGAGCTCCGGGAAACAAACTCCTCAAATCAGGCGCTGTTAGCTCCTTCAATCCTGAGGGATTAGTATTAATTTCCTCGAATTTTTTGGTACAGGCAGCAAACATTACAATTGGTGCTAAAAATAGCATCACTCTGCTTGCCCATTTTCTATATAATGATTTTTGAGATTTCATTGTATTCAGTTTAACATTAATATTAATACTTAATTTCAATAGCCAATCAGCTATTAAAAGGATGCATTCAGGCTAAGTCCTATGTTGCGGGTCGTTGGCAAGGAAGAATACTCCATACCACCTCTGTTAGTCGTTGCCGTAGCAATCTCAGGATCGTAAGGTGCATACTTCTTCAGGAATAAAAGATTTCTTCCAACGAGTGACAGCCTTGCGCTTTGAATAAATCCAGATTTTCTGACAAATTGCTCAGGTAACTTATAACCAAAAACAACCTCCCTTAATCTTAAATTGGTAGCAGAAAAGGCGTAAAAATCTTTTACCGGAGTCCTGTTTCCTAATGATTGCCAATAAGTTTCAGCAGAGATGGATTTTGTATTTTTTTCACCTGCCTCTGTATAAGCATCCAATACAATTCCACCATCTCTTCCCCATAATGAACTTTTTGAGTTTCCACTGGCATCCATTGCAGCTAAAGTACCAGCTACAACAGTTCCACCATTTCTATAATCTAAAAGAAAGCTAAGAGACAGATTTTTATAGCTGAATGAATTATTAACCCCAAGCATATAATTTGGATTATAATTCCCTGCGTATGCTGTTTTAGCAGTAACAACCGGAACACCATTTGCATTTACAATTCTTCTTCCCTGTGCATCCTTCTTCCACTCTGCCATGTACATTGTACCATAGCTCTTGCCTTCTTCCACAGTTTCAAGCACTTGTCTGTCATCTCCCAAAACGGCTGTTTTAAGTCTTTCAGACAATTCAACAACCTTATTCACATTTTTGGAGAAATTAAACATCATATCCCAAGAAAACGCTTTAGATCTGATAGGTGTTCCACTCAGCATAAATTCAACACCACTATTTCGGATTAATCCGGCATTGATATATTGAGCATTAAATAAAGTAGCATTTGGTACTGACAAAGAGATCAATTGATTCTTCGTCTCACTTCTGTAATAGGTAATATCTAATCCTAGACGGCTGGTAAAGAAGCGCCAATCCAAGCCTGCTTCAAAAGAGGAGGTTAATTCGGGTTTATAATTTCCCAGGGATCTTGTCCCAGGTGTATTAATAGTACCACCAGCACCAACAGAGAAATAATTATCAGTCAGATATTGCTGCCCTCCGTAACCAGCATTTGCAAGAGTTACTCTGGCTTTACCATAAGATACCCAGGTTGGTAAATCAATCATGTCAGATACTATTGCTGTTAAACCAACTGAAGGATAGAAATAAGATTGATTTTCTTTTGGTAATGCAGAAGACCAATCATTTCTGGCAGTTAGATCAAGATATAAGTAATCCTTATACGACAATGTTGTTGTGGCATATAATGATTGTACTTGAGGTGTTCTTCCAATCACATTTGTAGTTCTTGGATTCTTAGCATTAGACATGAAGAAAAAGTCGAGCTTATTAAGTCCGTTAGCCACAGTCCCAACTGACTCATATTTTGTTTCTTGTACTGAAGCTCCAAGATATCCGGTTAAATTAAAGCTTTTGCTAATATCTCTTTTGAAAGTCAACAATGCATCAAGATTTGTAGCCCTTCTATTTCCTGCAAAAAGATTATAAACGCTTCCATTGCCTGAAAGCTCATAGGAATCATTATACATCTTTTCTTCAGTATTCTCGTCTGTCCTATCTAAACTTGCTCTAACCTGAAGATCCAGCCAATCTGTAAATTTGTATTTTGCTGAAACCAGCCCAATCAAACGACGCTTTTGTTCAAAGAACAATTGCCTGTTCATTTTCCAGTATGGGTTCGATAAATAAATTGAACCCGGAACCCAATAGCTTTGTCTTAAATTACCCAAGGCATCTGTGTACTCGTACTTTTGCATTTCACTTAGTGGAATAGATGCTGGAGCGTGGTAAATACTACCAGTTGCGTCGTTTCTTTCACCTGTAAATGGCTTATTATCAACATCTTCAACAATATAACTCAGTTTTGAGAAGAATGAAAGTTTATCGGAGATGGTATTGTCGATTTTGAAATCGAAATTGTGTCTGTCTAAAACGTGGTTTTGAAGAATACCATTGGCTCTGTTATTTCCATACGAAAAATAAGTCTGCATTTTTTCACCGCCACCACTAATTCCAATGGTATTGGTTAAGCTTGATCCATCACGGTAAAAATCCTTGATACGATTCGGCTGGCCCTGCATAGCCATTTGCGTACCATTCCATAAGGTAATAGTCTGTCCTGTGATTTTCGGCCCCCAACTGGTTTCAGAGTTGGCATTATATACTCCGCCAGCACCTTGCCCATATTCTGATTGAACCTCAGTCAGAATAAAAGGACGATCAACCGTTGTATTACCTGTGTAATCAACAGTTATCTTACCTGCTTTACCTCTTTTAGTTGTAATAATGATTGCACCGTTTTGACCCTGGCTACCATACAAGGCTGCTGCGGAAGCACCTTTCAGGATTGTCATGGATTCAATATCATCACTATTTAACATACCAATACCATCACCTCCATCACGTCCACCATGGGTACCGCCTGACCCCTGCTCTCTACTGGTATTATCCATCGGAACACCGTCAATTACATAAAGTGGCTGATTATTTCCGAAAATTGAGCGGCTACCACGTAATAATACTTTTGAGGAACTACCCGGACCAGTTGCATTCTTAGTAATAGTTACACCGGCAACTTTACCTTGTAATGAGTTGATCAGATTGGTTTCTTTTGCCTGATTTAAATCTGTAGACTTGATTGTCTGAGCAGCATAAGTCAATGATTTTGAGGCTCTTTCGATACCTAAAGCTGTAACAACCACCTCTCCAAGCATCTGTGAATCTTCAACCAAAGTAACATTAACAGAAGATCTTCCGTTAACAGGAACTTCCTGGCTGACATAACCAATATAACTGAAAACCAGAATACCATTATCTGGTGCATTCAAAATAAAATTCCCCTGAGCATCTGTAGTTGTTCCAACCGCGGTGCCTTTTACACGAACACTAACTCCAGGAAGAGTCTCTCCTTTGGCATCAACAACTTTCCCACGAATATCTATCAGCATGAAACTCATATTTTTCAGAGCTTTTCTATCTTTTGTTGACATTTTCTCGCTGATAACAATGGTTTTGTTCTCAATACTGTAATCCAGGGGCTGATCATTGAACAGGATTGCCAGAGCTTCAGACAAGTCCGTATCAACAATCTTCAAGGTTACTGGCTTGGCTGTTTTTAATAGATTCAGATCATAAAAAAACACATAACCAGTTTGCTGCTTAATGGTAGAGAAAAACTCTTCCAGCGGGGCTTGTTTACCTGTAAGGGTTACTTTTTGTGAATATCCTTTGGAATAGACATTCATTAGAGCAACCATAATTAAAATGAACGTCAGTTTCATAATCCGTCCGATTTGTTTATAAAGCGACTTTCCTACCCGATTATCAGTAATCTGGTATTGCTCTGTATGGCTCAAAGAATCTGATTCCTGGCAGACTTTTGACCGAGTATTGATTGAACAATACTCTTTATTAATTAGAGAATTCATACATTTGTTTGTTTTGTTAATAAATAATCTTTGTGCATCAATTTTTATTTAAGCGAAAACAGTGACCAGAGGCGCTCCAACGCTTCTGGTTTGTTTTTGTTCATTTGTAGATCTTTATGGCATTACGATAACCTCCCTTCCCTCTAAACGAAAATGAACCTTTGTTTTTTCCAATACTTTAAGTACCTGTAAGAGACTTAAATTCCTTTCAATTTCTCCTCCAAACCGGTAATTAGGAAGATCTCCCTCGTAAACAACTGATACATCATACCAGCGTTCAATCTGCCTCATGACTGTCTTTATATCTGCTTTATCAAACTGGAAATAACCTTCTTTCCAGGCAACGGCTTCATTTGTACTTTTTAAATTAACTATCTCAATCTGTTCACTTAACTGAGATTGCTCTCCGGGTTTAAGTAATTGTGAAATATTTGTTCGAAGATCTGATACCCTAACACTACCTTCAAGTAAGGTTGTATTCACTGTTGGTTCATCCAGGTATGCATTGATATTAAAATGGGTTCCAAGAACCTGTACAACCTGGTTTCTTGTACTTACTTCAAATATTTTTGACTTATCAGGTGAAACTTCGAAATAAGCCTCTCCATTAAGTTCAACCTGTCTTTTCGATCCGTTGAATACTGTTGGGAAACGAAGTGAAGATGCAGCATTCAACCAAACTTTACTTCCATCCGGCAACTTAATCTGAAATTTACCCCCTTTGGGTGTTTCGATTGTATTATATATAAGCGGGGCTTGCTGATCTTCATTAAGGGGGTCTTTTATTTCATTTAGAAAGGAATAAATTATCTCACCCTCAGCTGCTTTAAGAACACTATTGCCTCCTTGATTTGCAAGAATTCCATTCTTAGCATCATCAAGAATAATTTTTGAGCCATCACCAAGTGTAAGAATGGCCTTATTTTCTCCAGCCTTAATATCGTTTACTACTACTGACTGTTTATTTTCAATTTCAGAAACATGACTAACTTCTTTAGAAGGAGAACTAACTATAGGCTTTGAGATCACTTTATCAGTTACCACATATTGGATTTCCTTGGTTCCTGAACGGAAGTAAAGGCCTGCAGCCAAAACAGCAACGATTATCGCTGCAGCAGCAAACCACCTCTGAACACTATAAGATTTAGAATATACAGGATCAGAAATATTTTGGTTAATCTCAGCAAAGATTCTCTTTTTCAACTCATGATCATTCTCAGCATAATCTTTGGGTATATAGATATCCTTTTCCTGCCCGCTATTATACCACTGGAAAAACTCCTCGCTTTCCTGCTGACTTATAGTATTATTGAGCCATTTTTCGGCTAATTCCTGATATCGCTCGTCTGAACTTAAAGGTTTCATGAAAGAGGTCTTTACATACAAGTCCCTCAACCTTTACATATCCCTTAGTGCCCTTGAAATTATTTTTAGTTTTTTATCAAATCAGAGGAAAATCTGACCTAAACCCGTCCTCAAAGATTTGAGGGCTTTACTGATATGTGCTTCAACTGTTTTTTCAGAAATGCCGAATTCTTCGGCAATTTGCTTTTGAGAATATCCATCTTCCCGACTTGCTTTATATACCAGACGACATTTCTCAGGAAGATTCGCAACCAATATTTCCAATCTGGATCTTAATTCAACAAATTCAAACCAATCATCTGTAGAATTGGCTGTCAGCGGAAGAACATTTTGACTATGAACAGCGTACTTATTATATTGATTTCGCTTAGCCAAAAGTTTAATAACCCTGTATTTTGCAGAAACAGCAAGATACGCATTCAAGCTCGACGTAATTACAATTTCTTCCCTTCTGTTCCAAAGAGAGATAAAAATATCTTGAACAATCTCTTCAGCTTCTTCAAGCTGACCAATTTTATTTGAAGCAACAGTGAATATACTCTTCCAATACCTGTTGTATATTTCAGAAAATGCAAATCTGTCCCCTGACCTTAGCAGATCGAGCAACTCATTATCAGAATATACTGTATATGACGACATTTCAAGTACTAATATAATCGAAATTAACAAATAAAAACTCAATGTAAAAAATAAAAAGATTGAGTTTAAAAATAGGCCAGTAAAATTTCAGATACGTGAGTTAGTGTCATTTAGACACAATTAACCCCGTTTTTAAAAAGAAACCGGCTAAGAATCAAACCGGCAAAGTGTACAAAAAGAACTGAGACAATGAATCTAAATCATTTAAAAAACCAGATGAATTTCAATCTTAAAATTACGATATATTAGATCTATGAGCCGGAGGTACTCTAAAGAAACAAGCTATTTAAATATTGGTGTCTACTCCGGATTTACAGAAAATCTGGATGGTTTACCGGAACAACAGTTTGGTACTGTTTTCCTGACTTTCAAAACCTTTACAGATGTATCGCCAGCCTGTTTCTCAGGAGCAGATTCTGAACATGAAAAAGAAAGTACTACTACAAAGAGTAGTAAAAGTGATTTAATCCTGAACAATTGTGTACTCATAAGTTAAACTTTTATAAAGAGATTATTTTACACATCTGAAACCCAGATTACTCATACCCGAATCAGGAGAACTTTTCATACGTCTTGCCACACGATAGCCTGAACAATAACTCTCATTACACATAAATGAACCGCCTCTTGATACCCTTTTGGGTGTATAGGGTTCATCCGGATCAAAACTATCTGCCGGTCCCTTAGGATTTTTGATACCATCGGGATTATTTACACGCTGATAGTAGTCATTACGGTATTTATCTGAGCACCATTCCCACACGTTACCTGCCATATCGTACAACCCATAACCATTTGGCTGGAACGATTTAACCGGAGCAACGCCACTGAATGTATCGTATAAAGTATTTTTATAAGGAAAGCTCCCCTCCCATGTATTGGCTTTAGCCTTTCCCTTATTAATATGCTCATCACCCCAGGGATAAACTTTATTGATAAGTCCTCCTCTGGAAGCATACTCCCATTCTGCTTCAGTTGGTAAACGCTTTCCTGCCCACTTGCAATAAGCCATGGCATCATCCCAACTGACATGAATCACGGGATAGTTTCCTTTACCATTGATATTGCTTTCTGGACCATCAGGATGCTTCCAACTGGCTCCTGGAACCCAGGCCCACCATTGGGAATAGTCGTTAAGGTCAATCTCATGCTCGGGAGGTGTAAAAACCAGAGAGGCAGCCACCAATAGTGATTCATCCGGTTTGGGAGTTCCTGGCGGCAATTGCTTTTTCAACTCTTCCCAATCTGGTTTGCGTTCGGCAGTGGTTACATAACCTGTACTTTCAATAAACCTTGCAAACTGATCGTTAGTAACCTCATGTTCATCAATCCAAAAGGAATCTAAAACTACTTTATGTTTAGGATACTCATCCTTGTCTGCCTGTTCATTATCAGCCCCCATCATAAAAACTCCAGCAGGTATGGAAACCATTCCGGTTTTTGAGGTATCTCCATTAAACTTGATCTGATCGAGAGTCAGATAAGTTGATTCAATTGCAGCAGTCTGGCTTTCAGAAGCAGTCTTGTTTTTTTCTTGATTACATGAACTGTAAACTAAGAGGATAATAGAAGGTATAAAAAAAGTAATACTATCTTTTAGAGATTTAAAAATCCTATTTAATATTAACATCTTATAACTCTTTTCTCTTAAAGTCCCCATTTCATATCCTTCAGATCTGCTATTTTAATATACCCCTGCTTCTTAAGGTTTCCATCTTTATCAATAGAATATCCCTTTGGAGCAGTATCAGACCAGGACAAACCAGGCACCTGATCCAGCAACAACTTTCGCTGCTCCTTAATTATTGCTTTATTTGATGCTTTATAAGCAATATTATTCCATTCATTTGGATCGAGTTGATGATCATAAAGCTCTTCAAGATTGATAAAAGGATAATAAATATAACGATACCTGTTGCTACGAATGGTGTATCCATCACCTGAATTTTTTCCACCCTCTTCATTCATAAAATAAGCTGTAAATGCTGGCTTATGATCAAATTTTTCGAGTTTAAGCATTGGAACCAGACTTTCTCCATCACAATATTCAGGGATTTTTTCACCTGCAAGTTCAGCGAGGGTCGGGAACATATCCATCATTGAAACCGGAACATGGGTGGTAGATCCAGGCTTAGATACACCTGGTGCCATGATAAACAATGGCGCCCTTGTAGAACGCTCCCAAAGTGTAAATTTTTCCCAATTTTCCTTTTCGCCCATATGCATTCCATGGTCTGACCACACAACAATGATGGAATTTTCGAGATACCCCGACTTTTCAATACCATCCAGAAACTTTCCAAGCATTGCATCTGTAAACGATATCGT
>CAZGWG010000135.1:0-10454 GCA_964529165.1 uncultured Sphingobacterium sp. | reverse complement strand
GTCGATGATACTTTCAGGGACAAAGATGAATTTCTTGTCGAAGATTTGTCCCCCGATATAATAACTCAGCCAGTATTCATTCGTCAGGCCAAGGACCTGCTCATCAATAAGTTCAATAGCGGCATAGTCCTGCGCTTCCACGGTGCCGATGGAATGTCGTAAAACTGATGTTTTAACCTGTTTCCCATCTTTTTCACCATAACCTTTAGAGCTCACCAGAACGGTTTCAATAGGCACATCCTTTAGATTCAGCAGATAAACCTTCCAGTTTTTAACTTCGGGCGTTGATGATTCGAGAACAACAGCTATTGCTACATTTTCGACTATATTTTCCGGTAAATCTTTTTTCATAAGGAATTAACCTGTTTTGGATCTGTTAATACAGCCTATTTCTTAACAAGTTTTTTAGTGCTCTTTTTTACGGCGGCTTTTTTTACAACCTTTTTTGCTTTTGCCGCAAATGCATCAGGAACCTGCTCTTCAATCAGCTTTTTAACGGTATCAAGAGAAAGCGAAGCGAGTTCTTCAGGACTATATTTATCGTTTGTGCTTTTGTTTTTTCCAAGTTTGAGCATTTGTTTGCCAAAACGGATAAACGGTCCCCATCTTCCATTTTCGAGAGCTATCTTTTCAGATGGCCAGGTTTGAATAAACCGGTTGGATTCTTTTTCAACTTTATTGCTGATTAATTCATCAATTTCAGTCTGTCCTAACTGGTCAAAATTATATCGTACAGGTACATTGATATAAAGGTTATTCCATTTTATAAATGGCCCGAAACGTCCTTTACCTTTCGTAACTGGCAGGTTCTGATATTGGGCTATGGGAGCGTCAGCGAGATTTTTCTGATCAATAAGTTCAATAGCACGTTCCAGATTAACAGAAAGCGGATCTTCACCCTTGGGCAATGAAATGAAACTTTCACCCCATTTGATATAAGGCCCGAAACGTCCCACACCCACGCTAAGCTCTTTACCCTGATAATCTTCAAGTTGGAAGGGGAGTTTGAAAAGTTCAAGGGCCTCAGGTAAAGTAATTGTTTCGATCATTTGTCCGGCACGCAAGCTGGCATAACGAGGTTTTTCATCCTCATCATTTTCAGGTGTTTCCCCAATCTGGACGAATGGACCATATCTGCCTATACGTACAGATATTTTCTTTCCGCTTTCAGGGTCATTTCCAAGTTCTCTTTCACCACTGGCCCTATTAGCAGTTTGTAAGGTGTTTTCAACTTCTGTATGGAAGGGATTATAAAAAGAACGGAGCATTTCTGTCCAGTTCTTAAGACCCTGTGCAATCTCATCGAACTCTTTTTCAACTTTTGCAGTAAAGTTGAAATCAACAATGCCTTTAAAATGTTCTACAAGAAAATCGTTTACAACAGCACCAATATCTGTCGGGAATAATTTGTTTTTTTCTGCACCTGTATTTTCTGATTTACTGACTGTGCTGATTTTCCCATCTTTCAGACTGATTACCTGAAAACTGCGTTTTTTACCTTCACGTTCTTCCTTTACCACATATCCACGGTTCTGTATGGTTGAAATAGTAGGAGCGTAGGTAGACGGGCGGCCAATACCCAATTCTTCAAGTTTTTTAACCAGACTTGCTTCAGTATAGCGAGCCGGTGGTCTTGAATAACGCTCAGTAGCGTTCATTTCGCGTAAATTCAGACGCTGACCTTTGTTTAAAGGAGGCAGAATTGAGTTTTCGTTTTCTTCATCAAGGTTGATTTCAACCTCTTCCTCATCTTTCGACTCAAAATAAACCTTAAGGAATCCATCGAATTTCATGACCTCACCATTAGCTACAAATTCTTCGGGGCGGGTTGAAACACTGATTTTTGCAGTTGTTTTTTCAAAATTAGCTTCTGCCATCTGGGAAGCGATAGAGCGTTTCCAGATCAGTTCATAGAGACGTTGTTCAGATGAGTCGCCATTGATTTTATGCTGATCAAAATAGGTTGGGCGGATTGCCTCATGAGCTTCCTGCGCACCAGCAGATTTGGTTTTGAATTTGCGTTGCTGATAATATTTTTCGCCATAAGCAGACCTGATTTCATCTGCAGCAGCATTCAATGCGGTATCCGACAGGTTAACCGAGTCGGTACGCATGTAAGTGATTTTTCCGCTTTCGTATAATTTTTGAGCCACCGACATGGTTCGGGCTACCGAGAAACCTAATTTCCTACTGGCTTCCTGTTGCAGGGTGGAGGTGGTAAAAGGAGGAGCCGGACTTCTTTTTGTTGGTCTGGTTTCAAGGCTTTTAACTGTGTAAATTGCATTGATACAATCCTTCAGGAAATTTTCAGCTTCAGGTGCTTTTTCAAAGCGTTCGGGTAATTCAGCCCTGAAAATTTCTTTTTGATTATCGGTAGAAAATACAGCAACAACACGGAATGCAGCAGTAGCTGTGAATTTGTTTACTTCACGTTCACGGTCCACGATTAATCGTACCGCAACTGATTGTACGCGTCCTGCAGAAAGGGAAGGTTTTACCTTTTTCCACAATACCGGGGATAATTCAAAACCAACCAGACGGTCTAATACCCGGCGTGCCTGCTGTGCATACACTAAATTATAATCAATCTTTCGTGGTGTTTCAATCGCTTTGAGAATGGCTGTTTTCGTTATTTCATGGAAAACAATGCGTTTTGTTTTATCTTCTTTCAGGCCCAAAGTCTCAAACAGATGCCATGAAATTGCCTCTCCCTCGCGGTCCTCATCCGATGCAAGCCATACCATTTCTGCATCCTTAGCCAATTTCTTTAATTCATTTACTACGGCTTTTTTATCTGAAGGAACTTCATAGCGCTGTTCAAAATTGTTGTTCACATTAATTGCATCATCGGTCTTGATCAGGTCGCGAATATGACCATAACTTGATTTGACAAGAAAATCTTTTCCAAGATATCCTTCGATGGTTTTGGCTTTTGCCGGTGATTCAACAATAAGTAAATTTTTGGCCATTAAATTCTTTGATATTCTGCAAATAAAGGGATTATAAAAGGGAATGACAAATTAGCCAGGGGCAGAAATTGAAATTCAGGACCAAAAAAGGAAAGAATTATTGAAAATTTTTAATAGAATCAATTCAATCAGGTACCAGATCAGACCAGAAATCCACCGCCAATCAGATCATTTCCTTCATAGAACACTGCCGATTGGCCAGGTGCAATTCCTGAAACGGAATGGTGGAAATTAATCCGGATCATTTCGCCTTCCTGTGTGAGTGTACTCATCGCACCTGAATCTTTGTATCTGATCTTGCTTATAGCTTCAATTGGTTCCGGTATGCTTTCATATTTTACCAGATTGATATTTCTTACCAGAGCTTCAGATTTCTCGAGTTCATCGATAGTACCCAGCATAACTGTATTGCTTTCGGGAAGTATGCGGGTAACAAACATGGGATGTCCAAATGCCACGCCCAGCCCTTTACGTTGTCCGATGGTATAATAAGGATAACCCAGGTGCTTTCCTACAATTTTGCCGTCACTCAGCATGAAATTCCCCGGTCCGATGCGTTCATCGAGATCCTGAACTTTATTTCTTAAAAAAGCACGGTAATCATTATCGGGAACAAAACAGATCTCATAGCTTTCAGATTTATTGGCTAATTCGAGTTGTCCCATATCCTTGGCCATCTGCCTGATCTCTGATTTTGCAAAGCTTCCCAACGGAAATTGTGTACGGGCCAGATTTTCCTGAGATACACCCCAAAGTACATAGGACTGATCTTTATGTTCATCTTTTCCCTTCGAAATCACATACCTGCCATTGTCCTGTAAACGGATATTGGCGTAATGTCCGGTGGCAATAAACTCACATTCCAGTTTATCTGCACGTTTTAAGAGTGCTTCCCACTTGATATGGGTATTGCATAAAACACAAGGGTTAGGGGTTCTGCCTGCAATGTATTCATCAACGAAGTTGTCTATCACAAAGTCTCCAAACTCTGAACGGATATCGAGAATGTAATGCGGAAAACCATAGGCAACCGCAAGGGCACGGGCATCATTAATGCTGTCTAAACTGCAGCAGCCTGTTTCTTTTGATGAACCTCCGGAAGAAGCATAGTCCCAGGTCTTCATGGTCAGGCCGATTACTTCATAACCCTGCTCATGCAACATTACTGCCGCAACAGAACTATCAACTCCGCCACTCATTGCAACCAGTACTCTTCCTTTTTTGCTCATTTTTTAAATTATAACCCTAGCCAGGTGTTTTTGAAATTGTTTGCAAAGATAGGGCTTTTAGGTATTCGGATGGTCAGGGTGGGGTAAATTATGGATGAGAAACGAGAAACGAGATGCGAGAAACGAGATGCGAGAAACGAGATGCGAGAGACGAGATGCGGGAAATAAGATTGTTAATGTTCGGAATATTTATATCCTCAGTTACTTTTTCCACCCACTATCAGCTCCATTTCCTATTCTCCATTCCCTATTCCCTAATATAAACCGTTTTAACATTCACAAATTCTCTGATGCCATAAAGTCCAAGCTCCCGCCCATAGCCTGATTGTTTGATTCCTCCAAAAGGCAGACGTGGATCTGATTTGACCAATGCATTAACAAAGCAAGAACCTGCATTGAGGTGTTGGGCTGCTATTTCTTCTCCACGTTTTAAATCTCTTGTAAATACAGCACCACCTAGCCCAAATGTTGTGTCATTGGCAATTTGAATAGCCTCTTTTTCATCTGCTGCCGTGATGATTGCTGCGACTGGTCCGAAAAGTTCTTCATCATAAGCCGGCATACCTTTCTTTACATCAGTCAGTATTGTAGGGGGATAGAAGGAATAAGTACCTGCCGGTATTTCTCCGCCCAAAATACACTGGGCACCCAGTTTGATACTGTTCAATACCTGCTGATGCAGTTCATTTCTCAGATCTGGTCTTGCCTGCGGACCAATATCTGTATGTTTATCCATTGGGTCGCCCAGGATTTTGGCTTCCATTTTCTTTTTGAAAAGTTTGGTAAATTCTTTCTCAATGGACTTTTCAACAATAAAGCGTTTGGCAGCGATACAGCTTTGCCCGCTGTTGATTAACCGGCTGTTTGCACAGGTTTCAGCAGCAAGTTCAAGATCGGCATCCTTCAGAATCAGGTAGGCATCGCTTCCTCCGAGTTCCAGAACAGATTTTTTGAGTAATGAAGCTGCTTTTGCTGCAACTTTTTTACCGGCTTCTGTACTACCGGTGAGGCTAATGGCCTGGACCCTTGGATTTTCAATCACCTGATTTACTTCATTGCCAGGGATGAGCAGTGTACGGAACAAATTTTCAGGAGAGCCAGCTTCTATGATTATGTTTTCAATTTCAAGGGCACAACCAAATACATTGGAAGCGTGCTTTAATAGGGCCGCATTACCAGCCATCAGGGCAGGTGCAAGAAAACGGAAAACCTGCCAGAACGGAAAATTCCAGGGCATGATTGCCAGGACGATTCCTAAAGGCTGGAACCTGATATAGCTCTTTAAGGCATCTGTATCAACAGATTCTTCTTTTAAGAATTGTTCTGCATTCTTAGCATAGTACTCACAAACATCTGCACATTTTTCGACTTCAGCGCGACCTCCCATCAGTGGTTTGCCCATTTCTAGCGCCATAAGTTTAGCGAGCTCTTCTTTTCTGCTGCGAAGAACTATTGCAGCAGTTTCTAATAGTTTAGCGCGATATGTAAATGGTTTGTCTTTCCAATCTTCCCAGGCTTGATGTGTACTTTCAATGATTTTATTAATCTCTTCAGAGGTATGTGGCTGATATGATTGAATAACTTGTCCGTTAAGCGGATTAATTGAATTTATGCTCATATCTTAAAATCAGGAGTGCTTTATTTACCTCCAAAATTAATCCTTTAATTAGTTTTATTTATTATTCAGTTTTTTGATGAGATCGGTTTCTTCCTTACGGTAAGGTCTGCCATCGGGCCAGAAGACGTCGTGAAACCATAATTCGGGTTGGGCTCCATCTTTAACGGGCTTATCCCAGGCATATATTGTATTTGTTTTTCCGGATACCAATCCCCAATTGATGGCGCCAATATTTTCTTTTTGTAGCAAAGGCATTGTATTGGCAAAAGTACTGTTATTAGTCCTTGCCATGTATTCAGTACATACCAGAGGCCGCCCGTGGGTCTTAAGCAGTTGCAAGACTCTTTTATGCCATTCGGGCGCTTCATAATCATGATAGGTAATAATGTCTGAATTCAGGATTTGAAACGCATTTAATTTTTCAAAATCCCATCTCCATAGTCCGACTGAAAGGGGTTGATCTGGATTTACCTGTCTTGCCCATTCAAAAACCTTGCTTAGGAGGGGCAAGGAACTTTCCAGTTTGCCTGAATTACCCGGTTCGTTATACAAATCCCATAGCAAAATACGTTTGTCTTTAGCGAAATGTCTTAGCACATCTTTAACATAAATCTCCAGTGCAGGGAAATTCGATGTTTCCTTATAATTGGGATCTCCCGGATCTTGTACCCAGCCTGAATTATGAATTCCAGGTTTAGGAGCGGGTTGTTTTCCAATAATTCCAATCTTATTCCAGCAATCATCAAAAAAGACAAAAATTGTTTTGATCTTATGTTTATCGGCAATACTGAGGTATTGATTAATCCTATTCTTAAAACCTTCAGGGTCTTGCTTATAGGCCAGACTATGCAGATAAACACGCATCGTATTGAAACCAATACGTTCAGCCCATCCCAGCTCCCGGTCGATAGTTTGAGGATCAAAACTGGAAGCCTGCCACATTTCCAACTGATTAATTGCCGTGCTTGGAATAAAGTTGGCTCCATTAATCCAGGAGTTTTCTTTCTGCCAGGTATTAGCCTTCTCTACACTCCATTTACCCGCAATTTGCGCATTGAGCTGTAAAGCACTAGTTATTAGAACAAAAGCAACAGTAAGGGTTCTGAATTTCATATTTCAAATTTTGATTATACACGATGATTTCCGTCTGATACAATTACTTGCGAATTTCCAAAAATCGTATCTCCCTCAACAGGGCATAAATTTAATTCTTTTGATTTCTAATGAAAGGATAAAGAAATAAAAGTACAGGACTTGGCTTTATTACAGGATAAATTTAGTGGAATGAGTACACAAATTCCGCTTTAACAGGCATTATTATAAGTAAGATATACCCGCTTGCAGTTTATAAATCAATATAATACTTTAACTTAAAATAAATAAAATTAACCTATACGGGTAGTATATATAATCAATTTATATTATTAGCCTATTCGCTGACTAAATATAATAAATTAAAAATAATCATACGGTGTATTTTATCAGTGTTTTGAATCAGGATTATTTGGGCACCTTATTTGTATTAATAAGGCAGATGGAGATTTTTATAAAAAATATGGTATGCACCCGTTGCAAGATGGTTGTAAAACTCGAGCTTGAAAAACTTGGACTTTATTGTCATGAAATTGAGCTGGGAAAAGTTGATACCACAACAACTCCAAGTACCGGACAGTTAGATCAATTCAGAACTGCATTACTTGAATCTGGATTGGAATTACAGGATAATAAAAGGAATATCCTTATCGAAAAGATCAAGCATGCCATCATAGAGATGGTGTATGAGGTTGACAGTCCTTTGAAAGTTAATTTTTCCGATTATCTGAGTCAAAAGTTAGATTTTGATTATACCTATCTCGCCAATATATTTTCTGAGGCTGCAGGAACAACTATCGAACAATTTATTATCAGAAACAGAATTCAGAGAGCCAAAGAACTAATTTGGTGCAATGAATTCACTCTTACAGAGATTTCCTGGAAACTGCACTTTAGCAGTGTGGCTCATCTGTCGTCACAATTCAAAAAGGTAACAGGATTTACTCCCTCTCACTACAAACATAGTCCTGCCAGTGCAAATGCACTCTTGCAGAATGTGTGAATTATATAACATATTTCCAGTAATGTATAACATCAGCATTTGCTGCATGAGGTAGGTTTGATTAATCCTAAAGTCCGACAAATTCATACTGAGGGGTTATTAAATAAACCTTAAACAACCTACTATGAACAAAAAAATTACTGTGTTAAATAATAGCCGACAAATGCTTCAAAGCAAAGGCTATTATACATTGAGCAAATCCATAGCTTTTATGGCTTTACTCTTTGTTGCCTTTCTTGCCGGATGTAAGAAGGATGATTTTACCGGGGAGCTTGTCGGACTTTGTCCGACGGTAACTACCGACCCGATGGATAAGGCTGTTGATGTACCTCTTAATAAACTTATAACGGCAACATTCAATACCAATATGAATGCCTCTACAATTAACAATTCTACTTTTACCCTAAAGCAGGGTGTTACCCAGATTTCAGGTAAAGTTTCTTCAACAGCTAATGGAGCAGTTTTTACATTTGATCCGGATGTGGATCTTTTGCCATTTACAACCTATTCCGGAACGATAAGTAAATCTGTAACAGATACTTTACGGACGGCAATGGTTGCTGATTATGTCTGGTCATTTACCACAATTCCGGTCCTTTCTGTATCTGCAGATCCAATAGCCGGAGGAACAGTAACAGGAGGTGGAGCATTTGCTCAAAATTCTGTGGTAACAGTAAACGCTGTACCAGCTTCAGGATATATCTTCCTTAACTGGACTGAGTCTGATAATGGTCCGGCAGTTTCTAACAGTGCGAGTTATCAGTTTCCTATGAATGGAAACCGAGCACTCATTGCGAATTTTGAGGCAATTCCTCCGGGACAGTTTGCTGTAGTATTGTCATCTAACCCTGCAGCGGGAGGTGCTACCATTGGTGCAGGCTCATTTAATGCAGGGACAAGTGTTACAGTATCAGCAAGGGTAAATGCGGGATATACTTTCGTTGATTGGACTGAAAATGGTGTTAGAGTATCAACAAGCTCTAACATACAGTTTACATTAAATGCCAGCCGAAACTTTGTGGCTAATTTCAGAGCAATCCCTGCATCACAATTTGCAGTTCTTTTATCTTCAAGTCCTGCCGCAGGTGGAACAACAGATGGTGAGGGTGCATTTGCAGCCGGCGCATCTGTTACAGTTAGCTCTGTACCAAACACGGGATATACCTTTGCAAACTGGACGGATCTTGCAAGTGGAGCAATAGTGTCTGCAAGTCCGAATTATACCTTCGCTTTGAATGCTAACCGAAGCATGGTAGCCAATTTCTTGTTGAATACCTATGCGCTGACTGTTAATGCAGTAAATGGTACGGTTTCAAAAGCACCTGATCAGGCAACTTATAATCATGGAAGTTCAGTGGTACTTACTGCTACACCTGCTGCAGGATATGTTTTCTCTTCCTGGAGTGGCGATGCTACAGGTGCAAGTAATCCACTTACTGTAAGCATGACCGGTAATAAAAACATCACGGCTAATTTCACTACGATACCTGCCAATCAGTTTACTCTTACAGTGAATGCAGTGAATGGTTCGGTTACCAAAGTTGCCAATCAGACAACTTATGCCAGTGGAAGTACGGTGGTACTTACTGCTACACCGGCTGCAGGTTATATCTTCTCATCCTGGAGCGGAGATGCTACAGGTTCGGTAAATCCTTTAACTGTGACAATGAACGCCAATAAAAATATCGCAGCGAACTTCACACCACTCACGGCAGTCGGTCCTGCAGCTGTTAATCTTGGAACAGCCGGAGACTTTACAATCCTGACCAAATCAGGAATCTCAACAACCGGTATAACTTCAATTACAGGTGATATTGGTGTTAGTCCTGCAGCAGCAACTGCTATGACTGGCTTTGGTTTGATCATGGATACTAACGGGCAGTCTTCACATACGCCAATTGTTACAGGCAAAGTCTATGCATCTGATTATGCAGCTCCAACTCCTGCTAAAATGACACAGGCCGTAAGTGATATGGAAACTGCGTTTATCACTGCAAATGGTCTGACTACACCTGCTCCTATAGTAGGTCTATATGCCGGTGACATTAGCGGAAGAATCCTTCCTCCGGGACTTTACAAATGGAGTACAGGAGTATTGGTAACGAGTGCCGGTGTAACGCTTACCGGTGGCCCGAATGATACCTGGGTATTCCAGATCGCACAGAACCTGACGATAAATAATAATGCAAAAATTACATTGTTAGGTGGTGCGCAAGCTAAAAATATCTTCTGGGTAGTTTCCGGACAGGCAACCATAGGCTCAAACGCAAATGTGAGTGGAAATATCCTGAGTAAAACACTTGTTTCTATGAATACAGGTGCAACAATTAAAGGAAGTTTATTGGCCCAAACTGCTGTGACATTAAATGCAAGTACAGTAATTAAGCCATAACAAATTCTATAAGGAATATTATTCACACAAAATATTAAATAGAAATCTCATGTTAATAACAAATAAAATAATACAGCGATGGGTCATCTTGGTTTTGATGATCATATTTGCTCAAAGCAAGGCTGAGGCCCAGACCTCACAGCCAAGCTGG
>CAZGWG010000134.1:0-10477 GCA_964529165.1 uncultured Sphingobacterium sp. | reverse complement strand
AAAACAAGGAAATCCATCCCATATATGGATGTTCTTTTCGCGCATCAGGGTAAAGAGTAGTTCGCTATAAGGTATTTCTTCATCAAACCTGATTTTCCACATCGATCCAAAGCCCACAATCGAAACCGGAATGGCTAAGTCAAGACAAATTCCACTTAATCTGCTCATTAGTCCTTTGGCTTTCAGGCTCAATTCTTCCTGTAGGGCAGGGCCTTTTAATTTGAAGTATTCAAGGGATGCTTTCGCTGCTGCCAAAGCGAGTGGATGCCTGACAAAAGTCCCGGCAAAATAAGTTACTCCTGCTTCAGGCACTGATTGATCTCCATATTGCCATGAGCCGCCGTCGAGTGCATCCATAAATTGTTTTTTCCCGGCTATTGCTCCAATGGGTAAGCCCCCTCCGATTACTTTGCCATAAGAAGAAATGTCGGGTTTAATTCCAAATAGAGCCTGGGCACCGCCAGGATGCATCCTGAAACCTGTGATTACTTCATCAAATATTAGTACTGTTCCGGTTTTCTCTGTGATTTCCCGGACTCTCTTTAAAAAGTCAATCGGATGGAAATCCGGACGACGGCTTTGCACCGGTTCAACAAGAACTGCAGCAAGTTCATGTCCCCTTTCCTGAATAATTTTCAGACTTTCCTCGGTTCCATAATCAAGAATGAGCATGTTTTGAACTGCTTCGGGCATAATCCCTGCTGCTGCCGGGATAGACCGGAATGTTTTTGTGCCTCTGACAATGACTTCGTCAAAAACCCCGTGGTAAGATCCGGAAAAGGCAACAATGAGTGATCTACCGCTGACAGTCCGGGCAACTCTCATGGTTCCTAAGACGGCTTCAGAGCCGGTACTACAAAGTGCGGCACGGTCTGAATGGGTAAATTCGCAGATAAGTTTGCAAACATCTCCGGCAAGTTCATGCTGTGGACCAATTTCATAACCCTTATCCATCTGGTCTTTTATCGCATTTAGGACGGAGTCGGGTTGAAAGCCAAGCATATTTGAGCCGAATCCATTCAGTGCATCAATATATTCATTGCCATCGAGGTCCCATATTCTGCTGCCTTTCGATTTCCTGACAACGATTGGATAAATGATTTCTTTAGTTAAGGGTCTGAATCCCGAAACAACCCTCGGATCGGCCATATAAGACCGGTGCTTTTGAGTGTAATCCTTGCTGCCCCTTGTCTTGCGGTTATAACGTTCAATCAGATCTTTTAGGAATGTTGCTTGAAGCGGATTTAATTCAAGACTTTGTCTCTCAATTTTAGGACTTGCTCCAAATGGTTTCTTAATTTCCTTTTCTTCGTCGGGACTTAAACCGGCAGGGCTGAGTTTTCCAAAGCGGATAAGATCCAGTTTTCTGTTCAGTTCTGTGATCTGACGGTTTATATCCCCCTCAGGACCGGTTTCAGGAACAGCAGCATTCTGAAAGGCCTCAGCAGGAAGTCCGGCTTCCAGGTAATCTGCCAGCAAATTAATTGTATTCAGATCCTCATTTAGTTGGCGAAAACTAATAGGAAGAGAAAATTCCTTTTTGAGTGTTATTGCGATCTGAGTCAGCAGCAGTGAGTCGAGCCCTATCTCTATGAAGTTTAGATTGGGATCCACATCCTTCATTTCTATACCTGAAGCATTTTCCAGAATATGGCTGATTTTTTGAATGAGGATATCTTTACGGCTTAGGTTTGGATTTTCTGCCTGACTGTTTTCCTGATTTTCCAGTGTGGTTTCAGTTTGAATACCAGAATAATGAGTCTGACCAGGCTCAACCCAGCATCGCTTGCGGTCAAATACATAGTTGGGGAGGTTCAGGATTTTTAGATCACCCTCATATAGATTCTTCCATTCAGGAATAATTCCATTTTGCCAGAGTTTTCCCAACGATCGAAGCACCGAAGCATATTCAGAATCCCCTTTATCTTCAAATCCGGCAATTGCGATTAATGCGGTTCCCTTTGACTGCTGTTTTGCGAATGTACTTACTGCATTGCCAGGCCCTACTTCGAGTAATAAGCGGCCTGGTTCTTCCCATAATGTACTGATTGCGTCGCAAAAACGTACAGGCAAACGTATTTGATTAATCCAATAGGTACTGCTGCAGGCTTCGGCTTCACTCATCCATTTGCCGCTTACTGAAGAAACCAGGGGTATTCTGGGAGGTTTCAGTGAAACAGAAAGAACTACCTTACTATAATTTTCCTTCATCCCATCCATCATTGATGAATGAAAAGCATGGCTTGTTTTAATCAGACGGTTAGGAATACCCTTAGCCTGCAGTTCTGCTGAAAAATTCTGAATCTGATCGGATGGACCTGAAACTACACTTAAATCAGGACTATTATAAGCGGCTATCGATAAATCTCCTGCTAATTGTTTTTCAATTTCTGCGGGAAGAGCCTTGACGGCAAG
Source organism: uncultured Sphingobacterium sp. (assembly GCA_964529165.1). Classification (GTDB taxonomy): domain Bacteria; phylum Bacteroidota; class Bacteroidia; order Sphingobacteriales; family Sphingobacteriaceae; genus Daejeonella. The sequence goes on along the minus strand of CAZGWG010000134.1, from coordinate 8,062 downwards.
CATACTTCCTCCATTTAATTCACTTGCAAGACGAGCGCGTTCTGAAACAAGTTTGAGAGCATCTTCCAGACTGAATATCCCTGCCAGATGAGCTGCTGCAAATTCACCGATGCTATGTCCGCATAAGGCGGCTGGTCTGATTCCCCAACTCATCCATAGCTTCGCCATTGCATATTCAGTGACAAATAGTGCCGGTTGTGTGTATCGTGTATTATGAATCTTCTCAGCTTCTGACGGCTCAGCATAGAGAATATTACGGATATCCTCCTTCAGCCAGGGTAACAGTAATCGCGCACATTCATCCACCGCTTCTCTGAAAATCTTTTCCTGTTTGTACAAGCCTGAACCCATATTCAGGTATTGTGAACCCTGCCCGGGGAATATAAATGCAAGTTCTGTGGCACTTTCCTTTAAGATTTTAGTATCTGATACCTTGTTGATGTCCTTACTTAATTTTAGTGCCAGATCAGCAGTGTTTGCTGCAACAATAAATCTTCTCTGTGCAAAATCACGTCTTGTGGACTGAAGTGTCCAGGCAATATCAGATAGCTGTGTTTCCTGATTTTTTTGCAGATAATCAATGAGCTTCGAACCATACTGATTCAAACTTTCTTCAGAATTGGCTGACCATAAAATCAATTGTGTTTTAGAAGAAACTTGAGTTTTTCTTTCCTTTTGCTGCGCCTCTTCGAGAATAACATGAACATTAGTTCCTCCTACACCAAAAGAACTTACTCCAGCTCTTCTTTGGTTGTTACTCTCCCAGTTACTGAGCTTAGCATTGACATAAAAGGGGCTGTTGTCAAAATCAATATCCGGGTTTGCCCGTTCAAAGAAAAGAGAAGGAGGGATCTGTTTTTTATGCAGAGCAAGTGTAGTTTTGATGAAGCCTGCTACTCCTGCAGCCTGAGTGAGGTGCCCCATATTACTTTTTATCGATCCAATGGCACAAAACTGCTTTTCTTCCTGAGGGCCAAAGGCCATTTTTAATCCTTCTATTTCAATCGGATCGCCAAGTGGGGTTGCTGTACCATGAGTTTCAACATAACTAATGGTAGCCGGATCAATACCTGCATCGGCGATCGCCATACTGATGGTATCGGCTTGTCCTACGGAATTTGGAGCCGTAAAACTAGCCTTCATCGCACCATCGTTATTAATTCCAGTACCTTTAATGATCGCGTAAATCGTGTCTCCGTCACGCTCGGCATCCGCACGGTTCTTTAACAGAACGACACCTGCACCATCACTGAAAACGGTTCCGCTCGCATCGGCATCGAATGGCCGGCAATGTCCGTCTTTACTTAGAATTGCGCCTTCCTCGTATAAATGTCCACTTCGAATGGGGGCAGTAACAGAGCTTCCTCCAGCCAGAGCCACATCACATTGCCCTTTTCTCAGACTTTCAACTGCCTGAGCTATAGCTAGAAGCGAAGTTGAACAGGCTGAATAAACACTGATAGCCGGACCTTTAAGATCCAGCTCAAAAGCAGTCCGCATGGCGATATAATCTTTTTCATTCAGTGTGGAAACCTGAAATGCACCGCTTGCCGCAATCAGATCAGGACGCGTATGCACATTGTTAAGATAATAGGTATTAGTTCCGCTTCCGGCAAAAACACCCACTTTTCCTTCATATTTTTCAGCCAGATAGCCTGTACTTTCAAGTACTTCCCAGGCAATTTCCAGAAATAATCGTTGTTGCGGATCCATCAGTTCTGCCGTTCTGCTGTTCATTCCAAAGAAACGGGCATCAAAATATTCTGCCTGTTCCAGTATCCCGCGTGCTTTAACATAATCGGGATTGTTTCTTAATTCCGGATAGATAGTCGGGTCGAGTTCTTCATCACTAAAAAAACGGATTGTTTCCTTTCCGGACTTCAGAACCTCCCAAAGTTCCTCAATACCCGAAGCGCCGGGGAAGCGGCCAGACATTCCTATTACCGCTATATCGGTACCCGATGGGCGGTGCCTATTTGTTTCTGTCTTTATTGCATTTGTCTTTCCTGTAAGGAACAAAGCAATTTTACTGATATATGGATCCTGATAAAGTCTTGTAACCGGAAGGTTGAGTTGGTGTTGTTGCTTCAAAATTGCGACAAAACGGAGTGCCAGAAGTGAGTTTCCCCCAAGTTCAAAGAAATTATCGTTTACCCCAACTTTATCCAAACCCAGAATAGAAGTCCAGAGTTTTGCCAGTAATTTTTCGGTTTCTGTATAGGGTGCCTTGTAAAGCACCTGAAGATCAGGTCTTTCTGTGCCCGGCAAGGGCAGCGCTTTTCGGTCGACCTTTCCATTGCTGCTTAAGGGTAGTTCTGAAATATCAATAAAAAGGGCCGGAACCATGTATTCGGGCAGTCTTGTTTTAAGGTATTCTAATAGTTTTGCTTTATCATATTTCCCTTCTGAACCAACTATATATGCAATCAGTTTCTTTTCCGAATTAGAATCGTCTCTAACATGAACAAGACATTGTCTGATTCCTCCAAATTCAAGAATAACATTTTCTATTTCACCGGGTTCAATTCTGAATCCTCGGATTTTAACTTGCTCATCAGCCCTCCCAAGGTATTCAATTGTACCATCTTCAGTCCATCGGGCAAGATCTCCGCTACGGTATAAGCGTGTATAGTTATTGTTTACAAAAGGGTTTGTTAGAAAACGACTTGCATTCAGCTCTGGCCGGTTTAAATATCCACGGGCTACCTGCACACCTCCGATATATAGTTCGCCTTCTTCACCAACGGCACATGGCTCCAGATCTTTATTCAGGATATAGATGTAGGTATTTGCAATAGGCTTGCCGATATAAACTTTTTTTGCATTGAGTGGTGCCGGCCAGCAAGTCACATCAATTGCAGCTTCAGTTGGTCCATATAAATTAAATAAGCCTGAATGTCCCAGCTTTTCTCTGAAAAGGGAAAGCTGGTGCGGAAAAAGCTCCTCACCTGAACATAATACACGGCGAAGACTTTTACAGCTTCCTTCCCGGATACCCAGAAGGAAAATTTCGAGCATGGAGGGTACGAAATGAATTGTTGTAACCTCTTGTTTGTCAATCAGCTCTTCGAGGTATTGGCTGTCCTTTTGTCCACCAGGTTTGGCAAGAACGAGTTTTGCGCCAACGATAAGTGGCCAAAGTAACTCCCAAACCGATACGTCAAAACAGAAAGTAGTTTTTTGCAAAACAACATCATCATGACCCAGCTTGAAAAAGCTCTGAGTCCAGTTCAGGCGGTTAACCAAACCCCCATGTTCATTCATAACTCCTTTTGGCCGTCCGGTTGAACCGGAGGTATAAATTACATAGGCAAGGTCTTTAGGCTCGATTCTTAAATCCGGAGCGGTAATATGAGTCTGTTGTAGAATTATATCTGTGTCCAGTATTAAAATTTCCAGACCGGGTCTTTTCCCAAATAAATTGGGATCTTTACCTGTTTTCCGATCAGTCAGAATTATTGTCAGGTTAGAATCATCCAGCATGAAATTAATTCTTTCTGCCGGATATTCGGGGTCTATTGGCAGGTAGGCAGCACCAGCTTTAAGTATACCAAGTATTCCGCAAATCATCTCTATCGATCGGTCCAGACAGATGCCTACCAGCCCGTCTTTTCCAACTCCTTTTGAAATCAAATAAGCAGCAATCTGATTTGTACGGATATCCAGTTCAGAATAAGTCAGACTTTCATCTTCGAAAATAACCGCCGTTTTATGGGGATTTGAAACTGCTGTCTGATAAAAAAGTTCACAATAATTCGACGGACCGGGATAATCAACCACGGTATCATTAAATGTAAACAGAACTTTTTCTATTTCTTCTGGTTTTAACATGAATCTCTGTCTGAAACGATCTGAATAATGATCTTCTAAAATAATCGGTTTTAATTCATTCTAGTTAAAATATTTATCATTAGTAGTAAATATTTTTCAATAAATAGAGTGAGCATTTGGATTAATACATCTCCAAACGGTCATTTTAAGTAAATTATTTTATTAAGCAACTCGTATTAGGTTAAGTGTAATTGAACATTATTTTTTGCTGCGGGCTATGGGCTAAGAGCCATCAAATTTGAGCAATATTCACATTATTGATGCTTTTTCAGATTTCAAATTGATTGTTCATTGCTGAATGCTTCATGCTATCAATCTCATTTTATTTTTAACATAAGGCCAGCTTGATTTTTGGCAGAATAAATTCAAGAATCGTATCGATGAGTTCTTCAATACTATGTTCAGCAGTCTTCAAAACAAGTTCAGATTCTTCAGGAATTTCAAAGGGTGAACTTATTCCTGTAAATTTTTTTATTTCACCAGAACGGGCCTTTTTATATAAGCCCTTTACATCACGCTGTTCACAGACTTCAAGAGGACAATCCACGAATATTCTGACAAGATTCTCGGCTCCTATTGTTTCTCTGACTACTTCCCTGTCTTTAGCAAATGGTGAAATAAATGCTGAAAGAACTATGAGACCTGAATCACGCATCAGGTTTGCAACTTCACCGACTCTGCGAATATTTTCTGTACGGTCAGCTTCAGAAAACCCCAGGTCTTTACACAGGCCGTCTCTGATTTTATCCCCATCTAGAATATAGGTTTTAAATCCTCTTTTATATAATTCTTCTTCCAATGCATCTGATAGTGTAGTTTTTCCAGAGCCTGAAAGTCCGGTAAACCATAAAACTAATGAGCGTTGATTAAGAAGCTTTTCTCTGTCGCGGAGTGTTAATTTTTGAAGGCTCATTTTTATTAATTTTTATTTTTCCTGATACCATGAATTAAATCTGAACCTGAGTTGATTATATAAATCCAAACATTCTTTATGAAGGGTTTCACTGTATCCTGTGACTTTCTTTTCTGAAGGGATGAATGGATTTATTCCTTCAGTTTTACCACTTATTCCAATGAGCGGAAACAGTTGGTTAAGCACGCCGGAAGGAGAATCACAGAACGCTTCATAACAGAAAAATATATTACCATCATGATTTTCCAGTGCAAAGCGATAATAGTTTTTCCAGCTTAATAACCAGAAATCAAGTTCCGATTTTGGGGTATTCTCCATTTGTTTGAATGTTTCAGCATGATTAAGATCGAAGGGTTTTTGATTCAAACCGAACTCGAAATGACCAAGCCAATTCATATAGTCAAGTGAAAATTTATTCTCTTTCTGAATAAGCGAGAAATGGATATGCTGATTTAGGAGCGATAAAGCATGCTGCAGCGGTTCACGAAAAGGAATAACAACATTGGCCCCGGGGAAACTTTTTTTCAGGTGCGTCAGACGAAGTATATTATTATTGTTTTTGGATAAGTATCGTAATTTATCGGGATTGTCAGAACTTAACAGGGCATTATTAACAAAATCTCTGAATTTATTCAGAACATCGTTATTGTTTTTCAGGATTTTAAGCCGGTCTTTGGCGATGTACTGATCGCCAGTAAAAACACGCCAAAATACTTCCTCAAAAGCTTCCGGGCTTTCAAAACTGACCAGTATGCCATCCTGATGGGCACGTTCTTTCATCTCACCAGCTGTCTTCCTTAAGGATAATCTCTTCCATAGATTTGGCATCAGAACAAAGGGCATATCCTGATAAGTAAGAGATCTGAATTCACCTGTTTCATAAAGGTATCGCATTAACATAGTAGTGCCGGACCTTGCCAAACCGGAAACAAAAACAGGATTTTCTTTAAAAATATGATCTTTTTTATTGAAGATCATATTCTCTACGTCAAATGAGATTTCAGCAATAATCTTCCATTGAAGTGCAATGCGGTGTAAAAGCCTGGATGAAAAACTATACCCTAAATCTGACATATAATTTCTTTATTAAAAAATAGGACAGAAATGCAATAATAGAGAGTATAATTCCGCTTAGGCTGATCAGATAATTGCTCAGGTAATCAAAATTGAGCGGGGTAATAAAGATACTTGCTTTTAAAAATAAAAGAAGTATTCCAATGAGTAATATCGTATAGAAAATAATGAGCATGGAATGCTTCATTATACCCAGGGAGTTACCCAGAAGGAGGCTCTGTTTAGCGGAATCATCTAAAGTATCGGATTGTATCGTTTTGAGGGAAGACTGACTGAGAGCCGAGATTTGTTTGGCCGTTTTGATAAAGGGAATGGTATCAGCCACCCAGGCGATCAGCAGGAAAACAATAAACAGATAGATGATCGCGATCAGCTCCATTACTCTTCTTTTTTCTTCTTAAATTTTTCGATCAATTTTTTGAAAGGATACCAGAGAATTGCAAATAGTGCAAGAAATATTGATATCAGAATGCCTACAACGGCAGCAATGAAACCACCACCCATTCCTGGGCCGATATAGGCTAGTGTGAAGCTTAGAAATGCCATGATTGAAATTATTTCTGTATAAATTTAAAACTATTAAACTCTGCCGGTGCAATAATTCTGCTCCAGCCTAATACTGCCGCTGATTTTTCATCAACCCGTTCAACATATTGCCAGATAGTTTTACTGGAACTACCTCTTAACATTCTTCCGAAATCAGTTTCTTCAATAAAAACATCTCCATTAGGAAGTATCTCAGATCGTCCTCCTGTCATTGTTTTCACTTTAGCTTTACTAAGAAAAGTGGTGTAGGGCGTTGATGTTTCATTGGTTTTAAAATCAAAAATGTACACTTCGTTATGCCCATCAATGAAATCATAATTTTTATTGCGGACAATATTGTTCCCGAAAATGCTTATCCGGCTATCGTCTATGAAATTGGCATCGTGTTGATTGAGCCATGGACCAGTTTTGAGCCATAATATTTTGTTTGTAGTTGGCCTGTAAAGGAATACGGTACTTTTATTCCTGATACTTACCAGTAAATCACCTTTTTGCCAGTATTCGGTACTGCTTAATGCAGGCTGAATATCATTCAAATGTAGAGGGTCCCGTTCCATTGGGCCAATACCAAAGAGGAGGCCACGGTAGCCGTTTTCAAGTAGAATATCAGTAATTGATTTTTTATAAAGTAGTTTACCCTCCGGCGAAACCTGTGCTAATGCATCATCACGATAATCATCGAAAAAGCGTGACAGGAAATCTGAATTTTTTTCCATTACTGAAGATGCCCATATATTACCCTCCGCATCCTTCTCTTGTGAATGATGGAAAATGCCGTCCAGACTCCATAATATTCTCGAGTTTTTGTCAATTTTAACCAGTGCCCGATCTTCCGTGTTAAAAACAACTGATCCATCGATGGATGGTAATGGATGCCAGAAGACGATGTTTCCTTTGTTACTTTTTTCAGAAATTGGTCTTCCTTTGTCTCGGATTTTCATTATTTCATTGATGTCGGGAACCCAGCGATGTAAAACTTTCTGGTCACTCAGGCGGATCAGTTTAAATCCCGAATGTCCTGCCTCTTTATCATAAGCCGATAGGAAGATGTAATTACTGTCTACGTAATTTTTATCCTCGGCCTTCAGCCCTGAAATTTCGGGATAACGATCACTCAGAATCAATGGAGGTTTCGAAAAGATCTGTTTGATACTGACATCTACCAGCGTTGGGAATTTTGCAATGGCCAGAATGACTGAACGTGTATTCCCCTTGATCAGGTATCCCCCTTCATGAATATAACCAACCGCCCATCCAAACATCAGGGTAATTATGGAAAAGATCCAGGCAAGAAGTAAAACCATCCAAAGGGGGAGCTTTTTATTCATGTTTTGACATTCAATAGGGGTTAAATAAAAAAACTGTCTGGGCCAAATTAATAAAAAGATTGTTATCAAACCTAAATCCAAACCTCTTTGAGTTCTTAAGTAAGCCATGGAATAATTATTCCCGGCTCTTGATTATGCTGTAATTAGTTTGTCGAAATACAATTAGTGTTAAGTTAAATGGTAATTGATCAATAGTTTTGCCAGGGTTATGGGCAGTGAGCTTTGAGCCATCAAATTTGAGTGATACTCATTATTAATGAGATGCATAGCTGATTGCCCAATGCCATCAACGTCATTTCATTTTTAACATTACTTTAACCTGAGTTCGACATACCTACAAAGTTAATAAGAGCTGTTTTGTATCAACGGG
>CAZGWG010000133.1:0-10519 GCA_964529165.1 uncultured Sphingobacterium sp. | reverse complement strand
TTCCATACGCCGGAAACTACAGTTTTTATGTTGAGGAAAAGGGATTAAGGGAAGAAATTCAGAGTGGTCAGTTCAAAAGCCAACAGGCAAAGATCAGGCAGGAAGAGCGGTTGATTGTGCGTTTCAGAGCCAAAGCCAGTAAAGCCAAAATGGCCCAATCGCGTATTAAAGCGCTCGAAAAAATGGAACGCGTGGATGATGTGGATGATGATAACCCTTCAGTGAATTTTAGTTTCAAGTTTAGTAAACAATCGGGAAGACATGTTGTAAGGATTGAAGACCTGACTAAAGCTTATCCCGGAGTACCGATTGTAAAAAACGCAACTGCAACAATTGAAAAAGGTGATAAAATTGCGCTGATTGGTGCTAACGGACGAGGTAAATCAACTGTGTTAAGAATTATTGCAGGCGCAGACAAAAACAACTTTACCGGAATGTGTGAAACCGGGCATAATGTAACTCAGACCTTTTTTGCACAGCATCAACTGGAAGCACTACACCTTGAAAATTCAATCATTCAGGAGCTACAGGCCTTTGCACCAAAACATACAGAAACTGAACTTCGTTCCATTTTAGGTTGTTTCCTTTTTACCGGGGATGATGTTTTCAAAAAGATCAAAGTTTTATCTGGTGGAGAGAAATCGAGGGTTGCATTGGCAAAAGCATTAACTGCAGATGCGAATTTCCTCATTCTGGATGAGCCAACCAATCACCTGGATATAGCCTCTGTTAACATTCTGATCCAGGCATTAAAACAGTTTGAAGGCACTTTCATTGTAGTTTCCCACGATCGTTATTTGCTTGATAATGTGGCGAATAAAATCTGGTTCATTGAAGATCAGGAAATCAAAGAATATCCTGGAACCTATGCCGAATATGAGGAATGGAACTCGAAGCGGGTTTATGTTCCTAAAATCATAGAAGCTGCCCCTAAAAAAGAGGAGAAAAAGGAAGAAAAGCCAAAAATACCTGTTGAAAACAAAGGGAATGAGCTTAAAAAACTGAATCAAACCCTACAAAAGCTGGAAGAAGATATTGCCGAACTTGAAAAATCTGTAAAGGATGCTGAAGCAGAGCTATCCAAAGAAGAAATTTACAGTGACCCAGAGAAACTATCTGAAGCAAACAGACGTTATCAGCAATTGAGTCCGCGTTTATTGAAAGCTCAGGCTGAATGGGAACGTATGGCTGAAGAAATCATGGAACTTGAGGGGAAATAATAGCCTCTCAAGCATTCCGGTTCAGGGGCATCATAAATTAATTGTATGAAGAAATTATTGTTTCTGCTATCCCTATTAATGATATCTTCAGGTATTCTGGCACAAAAAAAGACGCGTGTACGTCCACCTGAGGCTCCCCAGAATACAACCCGGTATGAGAATTACACCTATATCCCTGAAATTAAAACTGTAGAGTTCTATAACCGCAGCAAAGAGCAATCCATACCCGTTTACATTTTAGGCAGTCAGGATAATCTGATTCTCGGTTTTGACGACCTGCGTGCGGGAAGCCGAAATATCAGTTATTCCATTGAACATTGTGATTCCGAATGGAACAGCAGCCGCCTATCTCCGATTGATTTTGTAGACGGATTCAGTGAAGACAGGATTATTGATTACCGTAATTCTTTCAATACCCTGCAGAAGTTTACCCACTATGAGCTGAGCTTACCCAACCTGACCATCAAACCCAAATTATCCGGCAATTATCTTTTGAAGGTCTATGAAGATAATGACCCGCGTAAAATACTGATTACCAGAAGATTTTTTGTTGTTGAACCCATCGTAGGCATTGCTGCAGAATTGAATCGTTCCAATAGTGTTGCCAACCGTGATCAGATGCAGAAACTTAACTTATTAGTCAACCACGGTCAGGTACAGATCAACAATCCCTACCTGGATACAAAGATTAAGGTATTGCAGAATGGCAGATTTGATAATGAACAAACACTTAAACGACCTACCTTCATCAGACCAAGCCAGTTGGTTTATAATGATCTCCGGGCACTCGATTTCAAGGGAGGTAATGAATTCAGACGATTTGATATCCGCAGTCTTCGCTTCCGCACAGAACGTGTTGCCCGCATTGTTCAGGATACAGTGAATACCGTGATCCTGCAGGCAGATATTGAAGAAAACCGAGCAGGTTATACCTTTAACTACGATGAGAACGGCGCCTTTTTTGTCCGCAATACTGATGGCAGGGATAATCGCACAGATGGAGATTATGCCTCGGTCTATTTAAGCTTAAATACTCCCAAACCTGCCGACGGTGGAAATGCTTATATAGTTGGCCGCTTTAACGATTACCGTCTTACAGATAAACTGGATTACGATGAAGCCCGAAAGCGATTTACCGGGATGATTTTCGTCAAGCAGGGTCTGACCGATTACCATTACATCTGGGTAAGTGAGGATGGCAAAAACAGAGACGATGTAATTTTCGATGGCTCATATTTTGAAACGGAAAATGATTACCAGATCTTTTTTTACTACCGTAAGCCCGGCGGCAGATGGGAAGAGCTGATTGGTTTCAGTCAGATTAATACGGTAAAGCGCTAAAAACTTCGTCTTTACACTTCCTTTGATTCTTAATTAACTCTCGCAAAGACGCCAAGACGCATAACTTTAAAGGTTAATTGTGCATAATTCGTTTTAAACCGTACTCTTTGCGTCTCTGCGTCTTTGCGAGACCCTTTTTCAACACACAATCTTCTACATTTATTTTATACCTGATTTGTAATTTCATTCCGGACTCGATCCGTTTGTCATTCCTGACTTCACCATTTTGTCATTCCGGAATGATCCGGAAACACTACCTTTACCTCATGAGCATAATTACCAAAAGCCCTAAAGAGTCGTTCACCATCATGAATGAACTCGTACTTCCAAACGATACCAATCCTTTAAACAACCTGATGGGAGGCCGTTTATTACACTGGATGGACATTGCAGCTGCCATTTCTGCACAGAAACATTGTAATAACATTGTGGTTACTGCATCAGTTGACAATGTATCTTTCAGACATGCTATTAAACTGGGAGATGTAATCACCATCGAAGCCAAAGTAACCCGTGCATTCAGCACATCTATGGAAGTACGCCTGGACGTCTGGGCCGAGAACATCCCATCCGGAACCAGGGTCCGCTCAAATGATGCCTTTTATACTTTTGTGGCCTTAAACAAAGAGGGTAAACCCATTTCCGTTCCCGAAATTGAACCGGAAACTGATGCTGAAAAGAAACTATTTGAAGGAGCCCTGAGACGTCGTCAGCTCAGACTAATCCTTGCAGGAAAGATGAAAGCCCATGATGCCACGGAGCTGAAAGCCTTGTTCTTGAACCAAACGGAGCTTTAAGCTAAAAGCCTAAAGCTAAAAGCGGAAAGTAGAAAGCGGAAAGTAGAAAGCTAAAATTGAATTATTACAATCATTTTCAACCCGTTAGCTATCTGGTCTCTATTGTCAATCACTTGTGTTGGGTTAAAATAAAACAGCCATTTATATCCTAAAAAGGTTTTTTTATTGTCCGATAAAAAGCAAGGCCCCATTTTAGGAAGGTATCATCTTTTATACATCTTTCACCAACTTTAAACCTGCAGTATTTTTACCTATCCTGACAGGACTGTTCATAAGCTTTGGCCTAAGTACAAAATCTCCGTTAACGTTTTTTTCCGCCTCAGCTGGTGCGGTAGGCACAGACCAAGCCAAAGCAATAACTTTAATAGCATCAGGTGCAGCGGCGGCATTTTGTTTCTTTTCTGCTGCAGGAAAAGAAAAGAGAAAAATTATAGAATAATAATAAGGTCATTATGCCTATTATTCCAATTTGCCTGGACAATACTGATTGTAAATTAACTCCCCAATTCCACAATCTTATCAAACTCCTCAACCTTCATCCCCATCACAGATAGTCTCCCCTGCTTTACCAAACCGATATTTTGCAGTCGCGGATCAGCTTTGATTGTTTCAAGTGTAACTGGATTTTTAAGACTTTCAACCGGCTCAAGGTCAACCACCACCCAGTTCTTATCATCAGTTGTGGGATCCTGATAAGATTCTTTAACAACTCTGGCGATTCCAACCACCGCTTTTCCTTCATTACTATGATAAAATAAGACCAGGTCCCCTACCCGCATATCCCTCAGATTATTTCTTGCCTGATAATTCCGCACACCATCCCAGAAGGTACGGCCATCTTTATTGAATTTATCCCAGCTGTATTTAAAAGGTTCTGATTTTACTAACCAATAGTTCATGCTTTTCTGTGTTTTTATTACGATTTAAGAGTTCTATTCGAAATTATCCCTCAATTGGCAATAAAGATAAAGAAAACAGGAACAGACTTTTAAAAGACCTGTTAAAATTAAGTGGAGACCGGATAACTATCGGGTTGAAAATTAGTCTTAACAGGTCTTTTCAGATTGGCTTAGGTTAATTTAATGTTAATCAGCATATTTAATAAAGGATGATAAAACTGGGGCAATACACCCGAATTCGGTGGGCTTGTGGCAGTTTTTACATCCTTATATACAAATTATGCCCAAGCGTAGGACGACAGTACTACAAACAAACTGATAAATAAAATTCAGCCGACCAGACATAAAAAGTTCTTTGACACGGTTGACAGAAATATTGCGACTTGGTTCCGACAGAACAACTTGACCCCAAGAAAATTTCAATTTTTCAGCCGACACACATTTAGCACATTTGGTTTTGCCCCGACACGCAAAGCCAACACTTCGGCAAAACCAAAAGAGCTAAATCTCCCACCCGCAATAAGTTTAAGGTTTTGAATTTCTTTTTCGTGATGGGAATACATAATGCTGTTCTTTGAATTCGGAGATTTCATCTTTCAGTTTTTTATTGGCATTTAAGATCAGTTCGTTTTGAACTTTCATAATGCTCAAAAGGTCATGCATAGCATTCAGGTTTTCCAACTGAACTGCTACAATCCTTTCTAAATCAGCTTTTGTGTATTGTCTCATGGATTTATATATTGAAATACAATACATATATATATCATTTTATAATATTTCACAATATATTTTTATATTATAATTTAACACACTGAAAGGAAGCTTATTAATAGGCGATAGATTTTCATACTAAGATGCTTTATAAAAAAACGTTAATGCCTGATAAACAAGGGATGAACAGAATAAAAGAGGTTTTAAAGGAACAGGGAAGAACTCAGACTTGGCTTGCCGAAAAAATAGAAAAGAGTTACGTGGTTGTGACAAACTACTGTAATAACAATGCGCAACCAAGTATTGAGGTATTGCGAAAAATAGCAGAAGTGCTGGATGTGGACGTGAGAGAACTTTTAGTACCAACAAAAGACGATGAATAATAATGGCTGATGTGCATTCAAAGGAGATAAGGAGTTTCAACATGAGCCAAATCAAAGGCAAGGACACCAAGCCGGAGATACTGGTCAGAAAATTTCTTTTCTCGAATGGAATCAGATACAGACTGCATGATAAAAAACTACCAGGAAAACCAGACATGGTTTTTCCAAAATATAAGAAAGTAGTTTTTATACATGGCTGTTTCTGGCACGGACATGAGAATTGTAAATACTTTGTTGTCCCGAAAACCAGAACTGAATGGTGGTTGAATAAAATTAACAACAACAAGAAGAAAGACACAGAAAGTGTTTACGCGTTAAAAAAACAAGGTTGGAAAGTGATAACAATATGGGAGTGTGAATTGAAACCAAATACTAAAGACAAAAAACTAAAATCAATCATAAGAGAATTTCAAAATAATTAATGGGCAATTTTAATTACATAGACCTATTCGCAGGCGCAGGGGGACTCTCTGAAGGGTTTATCAGAGCAGGCTTTGAGCCTATTGCTCATGTTGAGATTGATGAAGCCGCTTGTTATACTTTGAAGACAAGAACAGCTTACCATTATCTGAAATCAATTAAGAAATATGACACGTATGTTTCATATCTAAAAGGAGAAATAACAAGAAAGGATTTGTATTCACTTGTTCCTGCTGCCTTGCTGGATGCGGTTATAAATCTTCCGATTGGTTCAGACTATAATCCTTCCATTCATAAAACAATTGAAAAGCAACTGGGGAAAAAAGAAGTTGATTTGATTATTGGAGGCCCTCCTTGTCAGGCTTATTCATTAGTAGGCAGAGCAAGATCAGCAAACGGGATGTCAGGCGATCCCCGCAATTACTTGTATGTTCAGTACGCAAAGTATCTGGAAAAATACAATCCCAAAATGTTTGTATTTGAAAATGTCCTTGGGTTGAAATCTGCCAAGGACGGATTGTACTTGCGTAACATGGAAAAACTCTTTTTGAAAAAGGGTTACAACATGAAACTATTTACTGTAGAAGCTAACAACTTTGGCGTATTACAAAATAGAAAACGGATTATTATCATAGGCTGGAAAGAAAATTTGTCTTTAGCAATTCCAAACCTCGAATCCATCAGAAAGAACGCTGATTGTAAAGTGAAATCATTATTCTCTGATTTGCCTAAAATACATGCGGGTGAAGGAACCGATAAGTTTCTAAATTACAGAACTAAAACAAACGATTATCTGAATCAAAGTTTCATTCGAAACGGTATTGACATATTAACACAGCACATTGCCAGGCCACATACAAAACAGGACAAAGAGATTTATAGGATTGCTGTAGACAAATGGAACTCAAAAAAAGAACGATTAAATTATAATGATTTACCGGAAAGATTAAAGACACATCAAAATAGAAGTTCCTTTTTTGACCGTTTTAAAATAGTGGCGGCAGACGAATTGCACTCTCAAACAGTTGTTGCACATATAGCAAAAGACGGACACTATTATATTCACCCAGATATTGAACAAAATCGTTCGATTACAGTACGTGAAGCGGCAAGATTACAGTCCTTTCCTGATGATTATTATTTTGAAGGAGTGAAAGAAGGCGCAAACAGAACAGCAGCGTTTAAACAAATTGGTAATGCAGTACCGCCTTTGATGGCCTATGAAATTGCCTTGGTAATTAAAAAAATACTATGTCAGAAGAAACCAAAATAAAAGATGGTCTTTATAAAATCAGACCGGCAGGAAGACATATCATAACTATCGGAAGAGATTTAATCAAGGATAAGTATGCTGCAATTGTTGAATTAGTTAAAAATGCCTATGACGCAGATTCCCCTAACTGCATTGTTTCCTTGCTGCCTTTTGAAAAAATTATAAAAGAAGGTCATGAGGAAAAGCAAATAAAGGGAATCAAAGTAATTGTAAAGGACAAAGGTCATGGTATGTCATTCGATACTGTGACAGACAAATGGATGGTGCCGTCAACAGATGATAAATTATCAAGAGGTGTTAGTCCCAAAGGGCGAATCATGCAAGGCAAAAAGGGAATTGGACGCTATTCTGCGTCTATGATAGGGGACGATATGGTGCTCCAAACTATTGACGAAACAGGGGATCTCACGACCCTCTATCTAATTTGGGAGCATTTCGAGCAAGCCAAATATCTTAGTGATGTAGATGTTTTAATCGAAAACTTTAGAACAAATCGACCAAGTGGTACTGAAATTATCATTGTTGGTGACGAAAGGCACTTAGCCGAGTGGAATGTGAAGCAAATTCAAAATTTGAAGTTTGAATTAAAGAAATTAATTCCTCCAGTTGACAAAGAAGAACAACAAATAGGAGACGATACTGAAAATTTCAAAATAAAACTTGAATTGGGAAGTTTTCCTTTTGAAGGTTACTCAAACACAACAGAGGATATTGAACCTTACCCCCTTTTTGATTTATTTGATTACAGAATATCAGGCTCCGTTTCCAAAGAAGGAGTAGCAACTTTAAAATTTGAGAATAAGAGAATAAAAAACTCTCCTATTGAGGTACTGACCTCTTTTAAAATAATACTCAATCAAGATAAGAACCAAGAAGTTCAATCTTATTGTGGTGAAATTCGAATTGATTTTCGTGTTTTTGACCGGGATCCCGGATCAATTGATGGTTTGATTGAAAGGGGGTTAAAAGATCCAATAACAGGTGAATATGTAGGAAGAAGAGAAGCGAGAATTATTCTTGATACATTTAATGGTATTGGTGTATACAGAAATGGATTCCGGCTGCGTCCTTTAGGAGACGCTGGTTATGACTGGCTGTCATTAGATAATGAAAGAGTACAAAATCCTTCGCTAAGGGTTGGTTGTGATCAAGTAATTGGATTCATCCACATTGAATCCGAAGATAAATCAGGTTTAGAAGAAAAAAGTGCAAGGGACGGAATCAAAGAAACATCGGAATATTTTGGTCTAAAAGAAATCGTTAAACAAGTTCTTAAAGAACTAGAGAATAGAAGATTTGCTTATCGCCAAAGTGTAGGACTTGGAAGAAGTAACAGAGATATAAATGAAAAAATAAAGGTTCTCTATAATTTCAAAGATTTACAGGAAAAGATTGACAAAGAGCTTGATTATCTTGGAATAGAAAAGGAAAAGAGAAGCAAAATCAATAAGTTAATTTCCGACAAAGAAGAAAAGAATAATAAAATTGCTGAGGAACTAAAACAAGTTATTGCGTTATATCAAGGACAAGCAACTGTTGGAAAAATTGTAAATGTGGTATTACATGAAGGGAGAAAACCTCTTGGATACTTTAAGAACCAAATACCCCTTATTTCCGAATGGAGACAGGAACTTGAAGAAAATTTCAGCCAAGAACTTCTTGATAAAATAATAAATAGATTATCAGTAATTGACGAACAAGGAAAAATATTCATTAAGCTATTTGGCAAATTAGATCCTTTATCTGCAAAGAAAAGAGACAGGAAAAAGGATTTTGTTATTAGAGATGTTATTGAAAATGTCAAGGATGTATTTGTCTCTGAACTTAACTCAGAAAACATAGATGTAAAAGTTGATTGTGATATTAACCTGACTGTATTTGGTTGGAAGGAGGACTTTTACATTGTACTCACAAATCTGTTTGACAACAGTATTTATTGGCTCCAAAGCAACGAGAACAAACCCAAAGAAATCAGTTTAAAAGCATATGAAGATGATGATTTACTAATTATCGAATATAGAGATACTGGCCCAGGTATAGATAAACACCTAATTGAAAGTGAAGTTATTTTTGAACCTGAATTTAGTAATAAAACTGGCGGAGGTACAGGTTTGGGTCTTGCTATTGCTGGGGAGGCAATAGACAGGAATGATGGGAATTTAAAGGCTATATATTCGGAATCAGGAGCATTTTTTAAAATTGAAGTAAAAATACAATAGACAAATGAACTTATTGATTGTTGAAAACGAAAAAGAGCAAGTGCAATTATATGTTGATGTTATTAATTCATTTAATAAAAGTAATGATACAAATATAATCCCTTTCCCTATGTTTAGTTTGGAAGAGGGGAAAAAAGCGCTACTGACTTCTGATTACGATGCCGCTATAATTGATCTAAAATTATCCTCTAATTCGGTTGAATTGGAAGGTATGGAAATTGTTAATTCAATAATAGATAATCTAAGATTCCCTGTATTTATTGTCTCTGGTAGTATCGGGCAAATTGAAAACCCGGAAAATGCACTTTTTAAAAAAAGGTTAAGAGATTCCGACTTTAAAATTGTATTAAAAGAGTTGACTGATATTTATAATACTGGCATCATCAGTATTCTTGGAAAGCGGGGGACAATAAATGATTATCTAAACAAGATTTTTTGGAATCATTTATCAACTTCGATGGATGTATGGATCGATGACCTTTCAAGAAGTCCTGCAGAGAAACAAAAATCTTTATTGCGTTATACTTTACTTCACATTCAAGAATATTTGGAGCTATCCGAAGAATCGGACTTTGAAGATTATCATCCAGCCGAAATTTATATCACTCCGACAGTAAAACCAAGTGTATTTACTGGTGATATTGTTGTGGAGAACCTAACTGGTAATAATTATATTGTTCTAACTCCATCTTGCGATTTAGCCCAAGCAAAAGCAAAAGATATATTATTAGCTGCCGTTGAAAAAGAAGACACAGGTTTATTGTCTGAAAAAATAAATATTATAAGGAAAAGAAAAGCTGCTCCGGAAATTATTGCTGAAGCAGAAACCGCATTAAAGGCATTAATAAACAATAGTTATTCGAACAAATATCATTTTTTACCAAAATATAAAAACATTAGTGCCGGTATTATTAATTTCCAAAAAATTAATTCTATACGAGTGAAAGATTTTAAAGACAATTTTACTCGAATTGCTGCGATTAATAGCAGCTTTACCAAAGACATAGTTGCACGATTTTCTTATTATTATTCGAGACAAGGTTCTCCGGATTTTGATATTGAAGAAATTTACAGTTCTCTCATATAATATCAACTCAATTTGCAAGCACATTTAAAAATCTCACGAGCAAACACACAACCAAAATTTTAAAAAGAGCTTGCAAAGCCAGCACGCAATAACAATTAGATTTGATATATTAAAAAAAAACGGTGGACATAAACGCTTGGGCATAACAGCGGTTTGGCGTAATGGGGGC
>CAZGWG010000132.1:0-10519 GCA_964529165.1 uncultured Sphingobacterium sp. | reverse complement strand
GAACCGCCAGAACCTATTACAACGCCGGTTTGCTCTGACTGGACAAGATCTTTTGACCACCCCGCCATTTTTATCGCATCTTGTGCTGCAAGCATTGACCAGATGCTGCCTACATCTGAAGTAGCCAGGTTTGCATCAGGGATCCGGCTCAATTTATCGACATAAGTTTCCGGATAAATACCTTCCATGGGATCCCAAATTACCTCCAGATCCATCTCTGACTCGGTGATAAAACCCGCTACTGTAGATCTGACCTGCTTCTCATAAGCCAGGGCCTCATCGAATTTGCGGATCAGGCTTTTGTTAGCAAATAACTTGCTGCTAAATTCAGAAAGGTTCTTGCAGGTGGGGAAAGCTCCCCCCATGCCCACCACTGCGACCTTTCTGCCAGGTATTTTAACCACGTGCTTTTACTTTTAAAATGAGATCAACCACATCCTTGACAGTTGAGCCTAAATCATCAATATCATCGTCTTCAAATTCAATGTCAAATTTTTGCTCGACTTTTGCGACGATAGCGATCATTTGAGATGAAGGTACACTCATATCAGCTAAAAAATCTGTTTCTTCTGTTACACCTACTAATTTTTCGGGCTCTATCACTCTCACAGTTTTAAGGACCTCTATCAAACCGTCAATAATTTCTTGTCTTTCCATTTAAAATCTACTTTTTGTTTATTGCTCTAAAATATTCTATGTCAATTTCCCGCCCTGTTATATCATAGTAATCAGAAATAAGTTTAAAATCAGAGGAGATGTCATATTTGAGTAAACGCTCTTCGTTAAAATCTTTAAAATATTCGTCTAGGTCTAATCCCGGGGGGCATCTGTAAATCCTTCCATCGCAAACCATTTGTCTGAATTTATAAAATGTTATTTTACCCAGAATGACAAAAGTGTCGCCCTTCTCAAGAGCGGACATAAAGTTCACATTGCCTACACTGATAAAGCTTGGGACAGATTTTTCTCTCAAATCCTCAGGGGCACAACTATGTTTCTGACAGATCAAAAACATGGATAAAGATGCAGCAGTAGCCTGAACAAATGACTCTATCTGGTCTACTCCCCTGAAAATACCAAAATGATCTTCTACATCATGATCTGTGGGAGTATAACTCGCGACAACACCTATTTTGGGAGAGTGCCAGTGATATTTATCAACAAGAAGCTTTTTAGGCCCATAGGCAATCAATATTTCTCTCGGATGTATTGAACACAGGCTTTCTACATGCAGGCCCTTATCATAATATCCCACCATTTATATTTATGTTAGTTCCGTTAATGTATGATGCCTTATCCGACATTAGAAAAGCAACAACTTCTGCAACCTCATTCACATTACCAAACCGGTTTGCAGGAATGGCTTTTAAATATTCTTGTCTGAATTTTTCAGGTACCGTATCTGTCATCTCTGTTTCAATAAAACCCGGGGCTATGCTTAATATCCTGATGGAATGTTCTTCACTCAAAGCTGATACTTCGCGGGCTAGTGATTTTGACAGGGCTGCCAGGCCGGCTTTAGTTGCGGAGTAAACCGCCTGAAAAGCATTACCGGTTTCGCCAACGCATGAACTTACATTGATAATTACTCCCCTTTTATTTAAAAGGAATTGTTTCATAACAGCCTTACAGATCATAATTGGGGCTTTCAGATTTACCTGCAGAAGCTTGTCTATTTCATTCTCAGGCTGATAGATGAGGGATTTATCAAATGTAATGCCCGCATTATTGATTACCCCATACAGAGTTTCTCCGTGTTCTTTTTTTAAACGTTTACAAAATTCAATGAGTTCATTCGGATCGCTGAGATCAGCACAAAGCAGATGGTGTTTAGGATCAAAATTGGTAAAGCTTTCTTTGCGCGTGGCATGTAAGATCAATGTATATTCTTTTGATAACGCGTTTGAAATTGCCAGGCCCAAACCCCTGCTTGCTCCGGTTATCAGTATCTTTTTTTCCGGCATTTTAAGCTAAAGTTTTAATAATAATCTCGTCTTTATGAATTGAAATAGGTCCTGATACCTGTAAAAGTATAAAATCAAATATAATTTTTAAATTAAAGATACTCTGCCGGATATAAAAATTAAATTATGCTCTTATTCATTAAGCCTTCTTAAGCCTTCCTTTGCATGAGTGTCAATACCAATTTGATATTCATGATTTTTCATCCCGAGGGCCATATTGTAATACTCAGCTGCTTTTTTATCGTTTTTTATGTATTCGTAGATATTACCAGATTTTAAGGCTGAATATGCTGCAAAATAATAAGATTGATTTTTGCCCAGATTAATTGTACGTTGATAATATAGCAAGGCATCATCAAAATCATTCATCATATCATAAGTTCGCGCAAAACGGTAGTAGAATTCCAGTTTATCCCTCTGGCTTTTTAAATCATTAACCTGAATTGATTTTAATTGAGCGAGTGCATTATTATAACTGCCGCCATCAAAATAGAGCCTTGCTTTCAATAAAGTTAGATTAGGCTTAACATCATTGGCTTCTTTTAAGGCCTGTTTATCTTTCTCATTAATTACTGTCCCTTTTGTTCTCACTAATGTTAAATAGTAATTGTATTGAGAAATATTATTTCTTATGAGGTAATAAAAAGCAAGTCTCAGGTAAGTATCTTTTACATAATTCGTACTAAGAGTCTCCTTTGCAAACTTATTAAGGTAAAAGTTAGCATCTGAATCTATGTTGCATAGTTTTGCATTACCAAGCAGGTAGTCCATTAACGGCAGGTCAGCATAATTACTAGTTTTTGGAGCAGCCTCAATAAATTTAATAGCTACATCAGCATGCCCTGTTCTAAAGGCAGTATAAGCCTGCAGATAAACTTTAAGCAGGCTTTTATCACTCATGCTATTTAGCAGGGGTGTCAGGTAGCTGTAACTATTTCTGTCCTGTATTACATCTAAATTTGTAAAACAAAGTAAAAACACAATTTCATCATTATAATAGCTAAACTTACTGTTCGCAATCTGCTGCCTGAACCTTTCCAATTGCTTATTTCCTTTGGTAATATTTCCCTGAATACCTAATACACTGGCTATCCCTTTCATATTTGATGGAATAGCTCCGAAGATCACTTCTATTAACCCCAAGCTTTTTTGATTGGGTAAAAAGTCCTTAAACTTTTCATTATTTTCAGTTAACAGGTCTTTTGCCTTTTTAAAATCATAAGTTGAAGACATGTATTCACCGAATTTTGCCTTAATCATTCCAGATTGAAGATATATCTCAGCTTGAGCGAAAAGATAATATGGAGAATTTTTATCATTTCTTTTTATCGCATCAATCCGGTTTGATTTTCTGTCCTTAAACTTTTCGAACTCAATTTTGTTTTCCGAAGTAAGGAGGAATAAGTAATCAATATAGTTTTCAAGTAATACCGGAATGCCATTTTTTGGATTATTGGTTTTCTCGTCCCTGATATATTTTCTTGCATCATTAAATCTCAAATCAAATATGGCCTGGTATGCAGCTATTGAATTTGGGTTGAATACAAAGTTTGCTTTCGAAGCTTGATGGATCCCTAAGAAAAGAAGTAGGCTTATTAAATATTTATAATGCATTATCAGTTAACTCGCTTTAAGAAATATGAATTTAAATAATCTTGAAGTATAGCTTTAAGCTTTTGAAGACCTGACAAATTTAGGTTTATTTTCCAAATTGAGTTTATTGTTAGACGGCAGGAGATTTCCGGGTTCGTTTTTATGCCATGATTGAATATGCTCTGGATGAATGATATTCTGATAAATGCGATTATTCAATTATCTGAATATCCGAAATAAAATTATCTGTCGCCTAAGAATAATTTCTGGACTGCTGCAGGACCGTGTCTCTCACTTAATCAGGATTTGCGGGAATAGGTATCTAAAGCTAAAATCTCTTTTTTATATGCTGAAGGCAGTATCACATTTTTTAACGGGGCTTTTAAGCAAATGAAATGGCTGAGCTTATAGAAATTTAATATGGCAACGGAAAAGGGGTTTTTTCCAAGGCCAAGCAGTTTATTTACTTTTTCTGGAACAAGTAGTATTTGTACCTGCTTTAAGACCTGGTATCTGAACCATCCCAGGTGCTTTTTGTATTGTTTGTAAAGATCTTTCGTGAAATTTCCATTCAGCAGATTTTCTTCGATTGATGAATTTCGCATCTGCAGCCATTGCTGATAGCTTACAGGAAGGTTTTTAACAGCCATACGAGATCCCATCCTGTGAAAAACATTAAAGATATCCTCCTTTTCGATGCTACTTAATTTTCTTTCCATTAATTCAAAGGCTCGTATTGAATAATCAATCAGCATGAACAAAACATCCCGATAGGCCCAATCCGGAATATTCTGACCCCGAGAATGTTCCACTCCCTTATGGATAGCTGAAATTTTATCAATGGCTTGCATCGCTTCTCCATAATCAGAAAAAACAATCAGACGGGCATAGGAAACAGTTGAGAACAAGCGCTTAAGCGGATCGGAAGGAAGTCGCCCTGTGAAATAAAGCCAGTCTACTGCTTTATTTAAAGCAAACTCAGCAGAGGCACCGGCAAAAATGAGAAGTATGATATCTCCATTTCCCCATATTTTGCGGACTATTGAGTCTTTATTGACAAAGTATTTCATACTTTTTTATGCTTAAAAGCCAAGCTTTCAGATTTCATACTTTCAAGCCAGAGAATAGTTATACAGCCTGTTGTATAAGCAACAATATCTATCCATGAAAATGATGTTCCGATCAGTGTACGGGCAAGTTCAGAATTTTCAAGTCCGAGCTTCTCAACGAAATGCAGATATTGTAAAACTTCGATCAGGTAAGAAAACAGAAGTACGATGGTAACTGCCTGTTTTACATTCAGGTCAATAAAACTTTTCAGGAAGCAATACATTAAAATAACGACAAGAAAATCACCGAAATAAGGCCTGATAAAATCGTCATGAACAAACATGGCGATTAGTATTTCAATCAGCAGCAATCCTGCTGTCATTCCAAAATATCCCTTATGAAATCTGTACATGTTTAAACAATTACGTTTGGTTCTTCTTCTTTGTTTCGCTCCCAGCTAATTTTTTGTGACAGGTACATCAAAGCGGCAATAATGACAAATAAGCCAACGCTTCCAACCAGTAAGGCCATATCCTGCAACTGAAGGATCACAAAAATAAAACCATAGAACATACCGAGTATGCCGGCAAACAGGAGGGCAGCTTTGCTATTTTTAAGCAATGACCAGATAAATATCCCGATCAGGCTTATTGTGGCTACTGAGGCGAGGATATAAGCGCTATTGAATCCCACCTGTTCACTAAGAGCTAACAATAAGGTATAATAAATGGTCATAGCAGCTCCTATCAGTACATACTGTAGAAAGTGAACATTCTTTTTGTTCAGCAATTCTGTGAAGAAAAGGGATAAAAAGGAAAGTAAAATAACCAGGATGGCATATTTTGCAGCACGGGTTGTCTTTTGGTATTGATCGACCGGTAAAAGGAAATCGACACCAAATGATGCAGGGATTCCTGAGTTATTCTTGCCTTTAAGGGTGGTATCTTCTTTATTTAAAACAGTGTTTTCTTCTATCCATTGTTGGGGAAAGGGCCTGTTATAATATGGCATTTTCCAGGTAGCCGAAAAGCCAGTGCCCGAAATAGAGCGTTCATCAGGCAGATACCTTCCGGTAAAACTGGGATTATTCCATTCGCCCTCAATTTTTACAAGTGTGTTTTTACCCAGGTGAAGAAAGCTAAGTTTCTCACTTCCACGAAGGTCAAGATCGAAACTGAAGTTAAGTGCAGTGTTCTTTTCAATACTCAGATTAGGAAGTATGATGAGATTATTACCGAACAATTTAAGTGAAGTAAGGTCGGGCTCGGCTTCATAATTCTCATTTCCAAGCCGGATAATCGGATTATTTTTAAGCCCCTTTAAATCGCTCAGTCCAATAGCGACTTTGGCTTTGTCCCATTGGATCATAGCGGGGTTAATGTTTGATTTCATCAGTTCCAGGGCACTGAACTTTCCATTGACCTGAATCTTGCTACTATAGACTACAGCATCAAATATACCCCTGTGAAGTACTTCAGGATTAACTTTTGATGAGATCTTGAGGCTTTCCGGGAGGATGTAAATATTACTGATTATTTCTCTTGGAGCATCTTTGATAGTATTTGAAGCCTCGGTAGTGAGCATAGTTTTATATGGCAATACAAGTATTGGTCCCTGTACAAGCTGATCCCCCGACCATTTGTCGGAAATTTCCTGTATAACTTCCACCTGTCTGATTTGTCGCTCGGTTATCAGGTCTCGTATCAGCGAAGAAGGAATTAGTAATAGGATTGTTAAAATGCCGATCAGCCCTAATTTGATTAATACTGATCCCCCGAACCAGTTTTTAAATCCGTTGTTTTCTGTTGTTAGTTCAATTTTCATTTTTAATCATGTTTAAAAGTACTTTGTATTTCAAAGTGTATGGATAAAAAAATATTACTTCTTCTGTTGTTTGATTAAATTTTCAAGTGCTTCCAGATGTTTAATAAAGGCTTTACGGCCCTTTTCAGAAACTGAATATTGTGTATTTGGTTTCCGTCCGATGAAGGTTTTATTCACAGTAATATATTCCTCTTTTTCAAGGGCTTTTATATGGGAAGCAAGATTTCCGTCGGTTATATCTAATAATTCTTTAAGGGAATTAAAATCATAATGCTCGTTAGCTAGCAGTACGCTCATAATCTGGAGTCGTATCCTGTTTTCAAAAGCTTTATCAAATTGTTCCAGGGAAGTCTTCACCGATTGTATTTAAAATGCATGACAGTACCATAAATAATGTGCAGGAGGCCAAACCCAATTACCCAGAACAAAAGCCCGGATGCCGGAATCAGAGCCGCCAGTAAACCCAGAATAATCTGACAATAACCCAGCCATTTCACATCTGAAAAAGTGTACTGGCTGGCTGATATTAAAGATAATCCATAAAATATCAGACAAGCAGAAGCAATCAGATCATATTCAAGTCGCAAAAATAAAATAATTATAAAGAGTCCGCCCGTAAATAATGGAATAGCCATACTACTGATCAGGCGCCTGCTTACCGGATTCCAATAGTTTTCACTTTTTTTCTTTGCTTGCCGGATAGATAGTAAAAGGCAGCTTATTATTGAGAGCAGTAAAATTAATCCTGCAAGTAAAATTAACTGGTGGTACACGATAGAATTATTTGTATAGGAATCGCCAATAGCTAAACTGCCATACTTTTTGTACACAATCCTGTATCCTATGAATGCACCAATCAGGGCATATATTCCTGCCAGAACTCCCGATAGTCCGCTGAGAGATAGGAATTTAGAAGAGCGTTCCATTAGGGCTCTGATAGAGGCCAGCTCAGAATGTATATCTTTTTCTTTCATTTAAAAGTACTTTTAATTTCAAAGTAAATAATAATAATTGATAAATGCAATAGCGTTTTGTTTTTTTACAACATAGAGAACATAAGAATCGCATGTGCGGTAAAGACAGCTGGAAGTTCTACCTGGTGATTGTTGGGAAGGTATTGCAATTTGCGATACCATATTCTCAAATCAGTAGAATCACCCCGCCCATCCCTCCCGGTCCAAACTCCTGTAATGTATGGCTTCAGCCAGATGTTCCAATTGGATTCCTTCACTTCTAGCCAGGTCAGCAATCGTTCTGGAAACTTTCAGGATGCGGTCATAGGCCCTTGCGGATAATCCGAGTTTCTCCATTGCCTGTTTCAATAATATCTGTCCGCTTTCATTGATCCTGCAAATATTTCTGACCATATTCGGGCTCATTTGCGCATTGCAGAAAACATCTGTTTTTTCTCCAAACCGTTTGATTTGTATATTTCTGGCTTCGCTTACTCGTTTGCGGATTGCTTCACTTTTTTCACTGAGCCGTTCAGAAGAGAGTTCATTAAAATTTACAGGAGTGACTTCCACATGCAGGTCGATACGATCCAGCAAGGGACCTGAGATTTTACTTAAATATTTCTGAACCACTCCCGGTGCGCAGATGCATTCCTTTTCGGGGTGATTGTAGAAGCCGCAAGGGCATTCTTGCGTTGCCTATTTCCGCATATGGCAAAACAACACCAAAACGAGCCTTTAAAGCAGGTTATCCCGCGTTTCCCGAAACATTGGGACAACATATCAGAAAGCGGAGAATGGACTTGGGACTATTGCAAAAAGATGTCGCGGAAATTGTCGGCACAAGTGTCGACTGTATTACCTTTTGGGAAAATGACAGGTCACAGCCGCAAATTCACTTCTTTCCTGATATCATTTCCTTTCTTGGATACTATCCATTTGAGGAAGCTGATACGATCAGTGGCAGGATAACGAAGTACCGGCACCTCCACGGACTGACTTATAAAGAGTTAGGGAAACGGATTGGTGTTGACGGTTCAACCGTTGCAAGTTGGGAAGCACAAAAGACGATGCCGAATGCAAGCACAAGGAAGGATGTACTGGACAGTATTCAATAACCAAGCCGCTCAAAATGAGCGGCTTTTTTCTGTATGGAAAAGTTAATGCACTAATGTTACCCGTTGATTTGCCGAAACATCTAAAACAAAAATAGTTTCGTTCAGCGTGACAATGCCGTAGGTGAGATCATCCCATTTCAGTTTCGTTTCATTCTCCAAAAATGCCCAAGGCGTGATAAGTGTTGTACCGGGACATTTTGTTCCAAATGCCTCTTCAATTGTGAAATTCAATTTAAATAAAAAGGTGTCGTCAACATCGCAGTCATAAATAGCTGCATTCTCCCAGACTCCCGTGGAAGTCTTTTTTTCATTCTTTCCGATTTTCCATATTTTCAGAGTGATGAAATCTGTCTTAGTCTTTTTCACTTCAACGGGGGTTGGGTCAGGTGTCGAGCTGTCCTTTCCGCACGAAAGGAAACAGATGCAAGACAAGAGGAATATGCGAGTGATTGTTTTCATATCAGTACTTGTTAAAATCCTTTCTTGCTCTTTAACTCTTTAATTTGCCCTTTCAGAGACTGAAACTCTTCCGGGTTAAAATGTGCGGCAATCCTGCCCATAACAGATTGATATTGCTTGGAAAATGCTGCACCGATGGCATTGTAGATTCCAGGATCGTTATACAACACCCGTTCACCCGCTGAAGTACTGGCATAGGTGAGTTCTGTGCGGATAGGAATGTTTTGGATTTCGGGAATGGTAACAGACTTTGTCCATATTTTCTGTCCAGAGAGCGGCTCTATTCCCGTCAGCGTGATTTTTCCGATAAGGGAGACGGTACCCGTGTATGAATAGGTTGAAGGGCCGGTGAGGAGGAGGTTAAGATTCGTTTTCCAATTGCCGTTTGCACTGGCAAATTCAGGATTCAGTTCGATTTTTATCGCAATGTCAGTATTCTTTTTGTCATCGAATATCATGTCGTCAATGCTTTCAAATGGCTCCTCGGACTTGATGACAAATCCTTTATCAATAATCAGTTCCTCAACATCATCGGCCATTGAGAGCTTCAGTCTGCGAAATAAATCATTATCGCCATATTCAAAGGTGTTCCCATAGTTCGGTTTAATAAGGGCAATCACTGTTCCTGCGGAACCAAGCTTTTCTGTTGAGGCGAGTTTGTAATCAAAGGAGAAGGTTTGTTTTACCGGAGCTGGGGGTGGTTTGAGCATGGCACAGCTTGACCAAAATACTGCGATGCTTACAAGAAGCAGGGGGAGAGAGTTTTTTTTCATTGTAAAAGCGGTTTAGGGATAATCTGATTGAAAATTGTTTACTGAGAATAAATATAGCAGTTAGAATTTAAAATTAGGCACACATGCCTAAAATTTTTCTTACTATCTCTCTCACATTTGAGAATGCTTCCGCCTTTAGATGAATCGAGTGATATAGTGGCCTTTGGGAATGCTGTCCGTAGGATACGCAAGGGTAAAAAGATTTCCATGCAACAATTGGCGCATCAAGCAGATATTGAGTTGTCGCAGATATATAGAATTGAAACAGGAAAGATAAATCCAAAGCTTTCGACAATACTGAATATTGCTCGCGCTCTTGGGGTGAGTCCGGCGGAGTTCTTTAATTCCTAGCCGAAATTGATTGAAAGTCTGATTGAGATGGTGGTGTTAAATTTCTTTGTTTACCGATTGTTCTATTGTAGCTGCAATTAGGTCGGCAGGAGCACGATTAACTCCAAAGAAATCTTTTACGTTATCAGGGTCACTTAATATTTTACTCAATTTCTTATTATATTCCTTAACCTTTTTGCCTTTAGTGAATTTGTCAGCGTATTGATTACATTTTTTTGTAATGTTTTTTACTAGATTTCGTACCTCTTCTTGTTCTAATTGTGATTTTTCCATGGTTTTAGTAAGATCACTGACTAGATTAAAAAATATGTCTATATAAGACACGATAATATTGGTATGCAAATCAAATATTTCATGTCTTTTCTCCTGTCTCACTCGTGCCTTAGCAATTTTTAGTCTAATCGTTTGTACGTTTTTATAATACAAATTCCCAC